>NZ_JAYFNG010000028.1:0-19899 GCF_034933565.1 Raineyella sp. | reverse complement strand
CGGCAGCTTCTACGCCGACCCGCTCGGCTGGGTGCTCGACGACAACGTCCCGGTCACCAACCCCAACGTGATCACCTTCGGCAAGCCCGGCGGCGGTAAATCCACCAACACCAAGAACTTCGCCACCCTGATGATGGACTTCGGATACAAGGTGTTCGTCCTCGGCGACCCCAAAGACGAGTACGAACCGCTGTGCCGCGCGTTCGGCGTCCAACCCTTCGCCGTCGGACCGGGCATGAGAGCCCGCATCAACCCGCTCGACTTCGGCCCTTTGGGCGACGGGTGGGACACCCTCGACCGGGTCGAAGCCCAACGCCGCGCCAGCATCATCTTCCGCCGCTGGTTCACCCTGATCCGAGGGCTGGTCGGCTCCCAGTTCGTCGGCGAGCAACGCGTCCCGTTCGGACCCACCGACGCCCGGGTCGTCGAGGCCGCCTTGGCTCAGCTGACCGGTTACCTCGAGGGGCACCACACCCTGCACGTGACCACCATCCCCGCCCTGTGGCAGCTGCTCGCCAACCCCACCGACGAGCTCGTCACCGAATGCCGGTACGCGTCCACCCGCCAGTTCCTCGACGAGACCCGCCTGCTGCGCGACGCCCTCGGCCAGCTGGTCACCGGGGCGCTGGCTGGCCTGTTCGACGCTCCCACGACTATCGCCGTGGACTGGTCGGCACCGATCCAGTCGTTCTCGCTGTCCCGCCTCGAACTCCTCGGCGACGAGGCCATGGGCATCGCCCTGACCTGCCTGTCCTCGTGGGGACGCGCCATGCGCGAGATCAAGGCCCCCGGCGACCTGCGGATCAACATCCGCGACGAGATGTGGAAACAGATGCGACTCGGCCTCGAAGCCGTCAAGAGCCTGGACGCCGACATGCGCTTCTCGCGCCGCGACGGCGAGATCCAGTTCGCCGTCGGCCACAAGCCCGGCGACATGCTCACCGTGGGCGAGTCGACCTCGGCTGCGACCGCGATCGCCAAGGAACTGCTGAACCTGGCCGACCTGAAGATCCTCCACGGGCAGGACCCCAGCGTCGCCCGCGAACTCGCCGACCTGCTCGAACTGGGCCCGATCGCCGAGCACTTGATGGCCGACTGGGCCACTCAGCGCAAGGGCCGCGCCCTGTGGTGCGTCGGCAAGCAGATCTACAAGGTGCAGACCGTCCTGCACCCCGCCGCCGCCGCGTTCACGTACACCAACCAGGCCATCGACGGCGCTCGCTAGAAGTTCGCCGGAAGAACGACCGAAACGAGCTCCCGATGAAGACGATTGCCTGGACGCTCGCACTCTCGCTTGGGGCTCTGCTCACCGTCCCGCTCGCGTTGGTGTTGTTCGTCACCACGGTCGCCAACCCGGCTGTCGCGGCCGGCAGCTGCTCCCCGCCGGCGTCCTCGGCGGGTCTGCCGCAGCCTGGGAGCCCCCGTCAGGCGAGCCTCCACAACCCGCCGACCGAGATCCCCGGCGACGTGCTGGCGCTCTACGAGGCGGCGGCGACCCGGTACGGGGTGCCGTGGACGCTGCTCGCGGGTGTCGGGATGGAGGAGACCAACCACGGCCGCAACACCGCGACATCCAGCGCCGGCGCTCGCGGACTCATGCAGTTTATGCCGGCCACCTTCGCCTTCTTCGGGGTCGACGGCAACGGCGACGGACGCGCGGTCATCACCGACGACGCCGACAGCGTCCACTCCGCCGCCAACTACTTGGTCGCGTCGGGTGCGCTGACGGGGCCGGACGGCGTCCGGAAGGCGCTGTTCGCCTACAACCACGCGCTCTGGTACGTCAACGACGTCCTCTACTACGCCGCCGCCTACAGCGGAGGGGACGTCGCAGAGAACCCGTGCGTCACCGACGACACGGACACCACGGGCACGCCCTTGACCGGCACCGGCCCGGCGACGGACGCCGTCAACGCGGCCCTGCGCTGGATCGGTGCCCGTTACAGCTGGGGCGGCGGCACCCCCAGCGGACCTTCAACTGGCATCTGCTGCTCGCCCGGAGGCCAAGACGGGCGCGTCGTCACAGGGTTCGACTGCTCCGGCCTCGTCCTGTACGCCTACGCCCAGATCGGCGTCCGTCTCCCACACCTGGCCCACGACATCACCCACAACTCCGGCGGGCAGGTCATCCCGCGGGATTTCACCCAGATGAAGCCGGGCGACGTGATCGGCTTCTCCTACAGCCCCGGAGGCCGCGTGTTCCACGCCGGCATGTACATGGGCGACGGCCGCATGGTGAACTCCGACAGCAGCGGCGTCTCGATCGACAGCCTGACCACCGGGTACTACAGCCGCCTCGCCTGGCGCGTAGTCAGGTTCACGTCGCTGGCGGAATCTTGATATTTGGCACTACAACCCCACGATCAGATTTGAGTGAGTGTTCCCGAACTCGGTAGCCCGCCATACCGACCCCGGCGAGCATGTCGGGAAGTACGGCATGAGATGGAGTCGGTGGCTGGTGTGGGACTCGGGGAACCGCCTCAATCGTCGTCTCGGCCGTTCGACTCCTTTCGGTCGCGGTTTTCACTATCGAGAAGTCGCACCTCATCGGCGACCTGCTTCTTGGCGGCTTCCAGTGCTCCAGTCCATGCTCGCTGATCGGCGATGTGGTTCATCGTGATCTGCACGAGTTGGCAAGCCCCCACAAGTGACCAGACTGCAAGTCCGGTGATCAGGGCAACAACGGTGACGGCGACCGATTGAGGGAGGGTCTTGAACAGCGCTGTCGCCAAGAGGGAGAATGTCGAGAGCGTCGTTGCCTGGGCCGCCACGTATCGGTAGGGCCTGAGTGCACCGACGATGCCCGTAGAGGCGCGTTCAAGTAGAGCTAGATATTGGGCGGAGAGAAACGCGGTCATTATGGCCATGACGGCCAGGACAGCCCCCAGGATCGCAACACCGGTGCCCAACAGGGCGAGCAGATATGGATGCGCCGCGTCCCAGTCGTCCAGCCCGGTTGGGCGAAACCTGTCGACAACGAGCAAGCTGACGCCAGCGAGTAGGCCGAGTCCGAGATCTGCCGCCAGCCAGTCCGGGCCACGGCGGGTATCAGGTTGATGACCCATCGAGGTCCCCCTGCTCCAGCATCTGGTCGAGAATGTCCAAGCCCACGTCGCCAGTCTGCGCCTCGGGGGCGACAGTATCGATGCGCGGCTCCACCCCGCGCACGTACTTGACCGTTCGACCGTCTCGTTCGCCTGTCGCGCTCACGTGCCCGTATCCGCGCCTGTCTGCGTGTTCGATGAACTGTTGGATGAGAGCGTCTTCGACGTCGAGGCCCTGCTCGGCCACCCACCGTGCGTTAGCCAGTGTGGCGTTTGGGCCCTCCAGAAACGACTGTACGTCTGGCCTGCCGCTGTAGTTGGGGTTCGGCGGCTGGACTGTCACGTCGACTTCTACGACCTTAGGGGTGCGGGCCCGCCAGCCGTCGAAGGTCGCCTCCCCGCCGATCGGCTCGACGGCCCATATCTCTCCGGACGCGAGTGTCATCAGCTTTGCCAGAGCGAATCTAAATGATCCCTCGTCAATATCGCTGCCTTGAAGCTGGTAGGCAATCGTCATATCCGCGACCCTCACGCTAAAGGGGGTTGAAGCGCCGGTCGGGTACAGAGCCGCCACGAAGTCTTGCTTGTCCGCATCCCAGACCTCGGTTGTGTTGGGTCTCTCTCGTTCGAATCCAAGACGACCACGCACGTGACCCTGAGTGGTGGAGACGGGGCCAAGGCGCCACTGCTTGCCGTAGCGCGTGGTTTCGGTTCCGGTTCGGATCGATGCTTCGAGCAGTTCCTGGTTGTCTTGGGTGAAGAGGCTGCGTCGTCCTCGAAACACGGCGCGAGCATAGGCAATTCTGACTTGCTTTTCCCCGCTCGTGAGGACCTGGTCTGGCATGTTGCGATAGTAGTGGGCCTCGAGTCAACTCGACCCAACTCCAACGAATCGGCCGTCTGGCTGTTCAAGAATGAGTCTCCCCACTCAGTCCTCAGCAACCTGGGTCATCGGCCCGAAGTCGTGGCATCCCTTCGCGTCTGATCTGAGGAGGACCCGGTTGTCTTGGGTCCCCTACGCCTGCCGATGCGATCCGAGAGGCCGCCTCGACGCTCAAGCGCCGCCCGCGAGCCGTCAGCAAGACGGTGCAAATAGCGGAGCCGTGTCCCCGAGTGCGCCCTTGGAACCGTTACGAGGGTGGACAACGAAGGAGCCGTGATGCAGCGGGAGCGTGTGCAGGACCAGTACCCATGGACGTGGGAGATCCCCTTGGCCGTCGTCTGCGCGATCGTGGCCTTGGGGGTCGCCGTCTGTCAGGTCGGCCGATCCTTCGCGAACTGGTTCGCCGGGGCTGGGTGGCGATGGCCCGCAGCGGGCCATCTCGTCACGAGTTTCCCCGGCTTGCTGGCCGGTGACGCCGCTGCCGGGCTGTCCGGCGTCCACCCCGTGGCCAGCCCAGGGGTCCTGTGGGCATGGCTCGGCGTGACGGGCCTCCTCACGACCACGTTGCTCACCGTGGCGGGTGTGTGGGCCTGGCATCGGTGGGGGCCGGCACGGATGCGCGGCATGGCGACGGTTGCCGAAGCGCACGCACTGCTCGGGGAGGACCGGCTGTGGAAGGTGCGCCATGTGGTGCGACCCGACCTCTTTCCGGCACGGAGAGGGGTGACACGATGACCGCTACCCCAGCCATCGATGGGGGCCGCGGCGGCCGAACGAGTCGGTTCGACCCAGCACAGGTGGGGTGGTGGATCGGCGTGGGCCACCAGCCGAGGTCGGGGGCGCTGTGGTGCCCGTGGGACCGGACAGCCGGCGTCATCGGCCCGCAGGGGTCCGGCAAGACGATGGACCTGCTCACCCCCGCGCTGATCAGCGCCCCCGGAGCAGCCTTGGTCACGCTCACCAAACCCGACGACCTGCTCCTGTCCCTGCCCGAACGCTCCAAGCACGGACGCCCGTGCGTCGTGCTCGACCCGTTCGGCCTCGTCCCTGGCCTGCCGGAGCTCGTGTGGGACCCGATCGCCGGGTGTGTCGACCGCATGGTGTCCGAGCGACGTGCGAAGGCGTTCACGGCGGGGACCATCCACGGGACGAGCCACGGGTCGGGGGACGCCGCCGCTCGGTTCTACGCCGCCGAGGCCGCGAAGGTGCTGATGGCGTTCTTCCACGCTGCAGCGCTCACCGGGAAGACCCTGGATGACCTGCTGGCGTGGGTCGCTAAGCCGTTGTCGACTTCCCAGCCGGAGGAGATCCTGCGCCGACACCCCCATGCCGATCCCTTGTGGGCGGGTCTCCTGCAAGGCGCGCTTCGCGGAGACGAACGCACGAGCGCCAACACGATCACCACGGTCCAGCAAGCCATGTCCCTCTTCTTCCAGGACGACATTCGGCGCCGCTGTGTGCCATCCGATCGGCGCCCGGCCACCAACGTCGCCGACATCATCCGGGAGGGTGGGACCGTTTACTTGCTAGGTCGTGAGGATCCGTACGCGTCGGCGTCCCCGTTGATGACGGCCGTCGCCGAGCACGTCCTCGATACCGCAATCCAGCAGGCAAACGGCAGCCAGTTCGGACGCCTGTGCCCGCCCATGCTGGCCTGCCTGGACGAGTTGCCGTCCACGGCTCCGCTGCCCACGCTCCGGACGCGGATGGCGAACGAGCGGGCGCTCGGGTTGTCGTTCATCTACGCGGCGCAGACGTTCCGGCAGTTGGCGGCGATCTTCGGCGAGCAGGAGGCCCGCGCCCTGGTGGCGCTCACC
Organism: Raineyella sp.; assembly: GCF_034933565.1. Lineage (NCBI taxonomy): Bacteria > Bacillati > Actinomycetota > Actinomycetes > Propionibacteriales > Propionibacteriaceae > Raineyella > Raineyella sp. The sequence continues at coordinate 14,155 of NZ_JAYFNG010000028.1, read as the reverse complement.
AACGTGCTGGTGTGGTTCGGCGGCTCGAAGGACGTGTCGTTCAACCAGGAGGTCTCCGACCTGGTCGGACGCGTCCGGGTGCCGCGTTCGTCGTGGCAGATGGGCGGCGGACGCGGGCGCACGATCCACTCCGAGGAGATCCCCATCTTGCGTCCCGAAGAGCTACGGCAGTTGCCTGACAAGCAGGCGCTGGTGATCGCCGAAAACGCCCGACCGATCATCGCCCGGCTGCATCGGTGCATCGAGGGACGCGATGGCCGACGGCTGCTGGCCCAACAGCGAGCGCTTCGGGAGGAGCTTGCTGCGGGACGTGAGGGGGGCCGTGACGTGGAGGCCCGGACCGCCGCCGCCCTCGTGGAGGCGCAACGTCATGGCTGGTGAACAGGCAACCCAGGCTGGCCCGCTCGTGGTGGGCTTCCCGGCGCCGGGTAGCCGGGTCCAGAAGGCGTACCACGATCTATGGGAGGCCCAGAACGGCAGCGAGGAGCGCAAGAAGAAGCTGGGCAACCCCGCCAACCTGCCGCGCCCGTGGGACCCGACCACCTGCCTTGACCGCGGCCTGCGCTGGGAGGTCTGGCTGTGGCTCGACCAGGTCGCGGAGTGGATCAACACGGAGTACGTGTGGGAAGGCTCGGGAGGCGGGTGCATCCCTCACTGCTGGCCGCTGCATCCGCACCTGGTCCACGAGCTGGCCGTGGTGGCCGACCAACGCCGGCGAGCCGGCCACGCGCCGACGTCGGACGTCCTAGAGAACTGGCACCGCTACGTCCTGCCCGGGTTCATCGACCGGATGCGGCAGCGGCTGAAGCAGTCCTGCGACGACGAGCACCAGCCCTGGCCCGGCCGCAGCCGCTACACCCGCCACACGAGCGAAGAGGCATCTGCCCAGCGACTCCGAGCGTTCGAGGTTGACCTGTTCGCACTCGCCCACGACGAGGACGTTCGGTCCACCCGGCACCAACTCACCCTTCTGGACGGCGGTGACCTGATCGACCCCTCCACCGGCGAGATCTTCTAGCTTCGCCAGACGTTGCGACGTTCTCGTGCCTCCGCGAGGACACAGTCGACCTCGCGTCGGGTCAGAGCACAGATCGATGGGCGAACCGCGACCACCGCCGGCCCGGATCAGTCCGGGTCAGCTCCGATGCTGGCACAGTAGGGGGACAGCCCCCGACGAAGAGAGCATCCTCAGCGTGACCATCAATGGCAATGCCCAACTCCTGACCCAACCCGAGCTAGAGCGGACGCTGTGGGCTGCAGCGAATGCCTTGCGCGGCCCGGTGGACGCAGGGGACTTCAAGGCATACGTCTTCCCCGTCATGTTCTTCAAGTGGGTGAGCGACAACTGGGACTACCGACACGCCCGGGCGGTTTCTGATTGGGGCGACGACCTGACCCCGGAGATCGAGTATGCCGACTACCAGCCGTTCGTGGTTCCGAACGGCTGCCACTGGTCCGATGTCCACGGCACGGCGGTCAACGTTGGCGCGAAGCTCGGCGACGCCCTGGACCGCATCCAGGAGGCTAATCGCGACTTGGCCGGCGTGTTCGGCGACGTCCAGTGGACCAACACCGACCGGCTGCCGGAGTCGGCGCTGACCGCGCTGCTCGACACCTTCCATCCGGTGCGACTTGACCCCGATCACGTGTCCGGCGACCTGCTGGGCAACGCGTATGAGTACCTCTTGCGGGAGTTCGCGGAGGCGTCCGGCAAGAAGGCCGGCGAGTTCTTCACCCCGCGACATGTTGTGCACTTGCTGGTGAAGATCCTCGATCCGAAGCCAGGCGACGAGGTGGTCGACCCGGCGTGCGGATCCGGTGGCATGCTCGTCGAGACGGTCAACGCGGTACGTGAGTCGGGCGGTAACCCGGACTCTCTGCGGCTCCACGGTCAGGAGATCAACTTGACCACCTCGGCGATCGCCAAGATGAACCTGTACCTGCACGGGCTGGAGGACTTCGAGATCCGCCGCGGCGACACGTTCAGGGATCCGAAGTTCACCGAACGCGGGCGCTTGCGTAGGTTCGACGTGGTGATCGCCAATCCCCCGTTCAGCCTGCAAAACTGGGGTGCGAGCGCGTGGGCGAATGACCCGTGGGGACGCGTGCTATGCGAGGTGCCGCCGGCGAAGAACGGCGATTACGCGTGGATCCAGCACATGATCGCTTCGATGAAGGACGACACCGGACGCGTCGGCGTCGTCATGCCCCACGGGGTGCTATTCCGTGGCGGCAAGGAGGGCGAGATCCGCCGGTGCCTGCTCGAGAAAGACCTGCTGGAAGCGGTCATCGGCCTGCCGAACAACCTGTTCTACTCCACCTCGATCCCCGTGTGCCTGCTGATCTGGCGTAGGACCAAGGCCGAGGGGCGCAAGCGTCGAGTGCTGTTCGTTGACGCTTCGAAGCGCTTCTTGCCTGGCAAGAACCAGAACTCGCTGTCGGACGCTGATGTGGAGGCCGTCCACGCTGCGTACGTCCGCGGTGAGGACATCGACGGCGATGGCGGGGTGAACCTCCGCTTCGTCACGCTGGACGAGATCGCCGGCAACAACTTCGACCTCAACATCGGCCGATACATTCAGTCAGCCGCGACAGCCGAGGTCGACGTCGAAGCGGCCCTGGCCGCGTACCGAGATGCCCGCGAAGAGCTGCGTGCGGCTGAGCGGGTTCTAGACGCCAAGCTGAAGGCGGCGGGCTTCGATGCGTGAGGGGTGGGACAAGCTGCAGTTCCACGATGTGGTGACGCTGGACGTCCGAAAGACATCTGTTCTCGACGGAAAGGCCTACCCGATCGTCGGCGTCTTGGCGTACGGACGGGGCTTGCTCTACCGCGATCCGGTGTCAAGAGCTTCAACGAGCTATCGAGAGCTGAACCTCATCCGGCCAAACCAGTTGATCTTCAGTAAGTTGAAGGCCTTCGAGGGAGCAATCACGGTTGCCCCGGGGGATCTGGCCGAGTCCTATGCTTCCAGCGAGTTTCCGACGTTCACTGCCACGGCTCGTGTCCTACCGGCGTTCTTACGCCTCATGACCCAACGCTCCGAACTCTGGAAGGCAATGGCCGCCAACTCGAGAGGTCTTGGCGGGCGGCGGGAGCGTCTCAACCCCATCGACTTCCTGGCAATGTCAGCGTACTTCCCGCCGCTTCCGGAGCAGCAACGCATCGTCGACCTGATCGGCGCACTCGATGACACCGTTGCGGCGGCGGAACTGCGGCTGCAGGCGGCCGTCGACCAGCTCCGTAGTCTCCGAGCCCTAACGTTTGCCGCCGGCGTACTCACAACCGGCCGGGACGCCTTCGATATCCTAATCGGCGTTCAGCGCAACCCCACGCGTGCTGGGGGTGCAAGGCAGACTCGCTACCTCCGGTCCGCCAACGTAACATTCGGCCGCCTCAACCTCTCGGATGTCTACGAGATGTCCTTCTCCCCACAGGAGCAAGCGAAGTACTCGCTGGTCCCTGGCGACGTTCTGGTTTCAGAAGGTAGCGCGAGTGAAGCGGCGGTCGGTGCACCCTGTCGGTGGATTGGGGAGCTGGAGGGCCCGGTCTGCTTTCAGAACACCCTCCTGCGATATCGAGCTCGACCCCACGTCTCCAGTCCCAGCTTTGTCGATCACTGGTGCGCCTGGGCATATGAGTCGGGCCACTTCCGTGAGGTCGCGGGCGGCTCGAACATCAAACACATAGGGGCGCGACGAGCAGAACAGATGCAGGTCCGGCTTCTTCCGTTCGACGACCAGCAAGCCGCTATGGCCCCCCTCGATGCGGCGGGCGACATCGTACGCATGGCACAGGAGCACGTGGCCACGCTGGCTCATGTCCGCTCCGCCATATTGGCGGCACTGCTCACGGGGAAGCATGAAATCCCGGAGTCCTACGACGAGTTGATGGGGGTGGCGTCATGACGAACGTGTGGGTGGTGCGGGCGGGTAATCGTGGACAGTCGGAGGACTTCAACTTAGAGCGGGGCCGCGCGACGATCGGGTGGGCGGAAATCGACGACCTGTCGGCATGCTCGTCGCGGGAAGCGGTGCGGCCCCTCGTGGATCAGGCCTATCCGGGCGACAATCCCCAGCGGCTGGCGGTGTACACCGGCCAGTTGTGGGCGTTCCGTCAGGGTGTTCAGCCCGGCGATCTTGTCGTCATGCCGCTTAAGACCAAGCCGGGGTACTTGGCGTTCGGGCGCTGCACCGGCGCCTACGCGTACGACTCAGCAGCCCCCAGTGACCGACGCCACTTCTTGGCTGTCGACTGGCAGCCCGAACCGGTGTCGCGCGCAGTATTGAAGGACGATCTGTTGGCGATGGTAAACGGCGCGATGACGGTGTTCAGCCCCTCCCGCAACCACGCGGCGGCTCGGCTGGAGGCGGTCGCGGCGGGAGGCGCAGACCCCGGCGTCGGCGTCCCAATGCCTGTTCCGAGCACGTCGCCGTCGTCGGCTGACGTGGCGGTGGCTGACCCGCCGCAGGTCCCGACGCTGGATGCGATCCGGGACCGTGTGAGAGCGCGGATCGTGGAGGACTTCGGTCAGCACAAGCTGACCCATCTGGTGGCCGACGTGCTGACGGCGCTGGGGTTCGTGTGCGAGGTGTCGCCGGCCGGCCCCGATCAGGGCATCGACATTCGCGCGGGTCGAGGTCCGCTGGGTCTGGACACTCCGATCATCGTGGAGGTCAAGTCGGAGCCCACGGCGGTAGGTGCCCCGGTCATGCGCGGCCTGCACAGCGCGATGAGCAAGAACAACGCGCCGCAGGGGCTTCTGGTGGCGATGGGTGGCATCACCGCCCCCGCGAAGAAGGAGTTCGAGTCGCTGCGCACGATCATCCAGGTCTGGGACGCCGAAGCCCTCCTCGACCAATTGTTCGCCACGTACCCACGGTTGCCCGACTCGACCAAGGCGGCCCTGCCGCTCAAGCAGGTCTGGGTGCTGGACGACGACACGGAGGCCTGACGTGGCCGGCATGACCGAACACAACTCTGTTCAGCAGCCGCTTGTGGACGAGCTGGTGCGGCTGGGTTGGTCGTACTTCCCTGGCAAGAGCCTGGACCGCCAGTTGGAGCAGGTCTTCATCGAGTCCGAGGTGGTCGATGCGCTGGTGCGTCTCAACCCTGACGTGGCGGAGGTGCCTGCACGGGCGTCCGAGGTCGTGAAGCTGCTGAGGAACTTGACGTTCCAGGTGGATGACGAGGGTCTGGTTGAGACCAACCGTGAGGCGATGTCCTGGCTGCGGGGGCTGCAGACGCACAAGTTCGTTGGCGCGGACGCCTTTCGTCCAGTCCGGCTGATCGACTTCGAGAACCCCGCGAGCAACCGGTTCGCGGTGGCGGATGAGGTGTCGTTTGGGTCGCCGGGGAACAAGGCGCGGTTCGACATCGTCCTGTTCGTCAACGGGCTGCCGTTGGTGGTCGGGGAGACGAAGACGGCGTTCAAGCAGAAAGTGAGCTGGATCACCGCCGCGAACGAGGTCGCCGACCACTACGAGACTAAGTTCGCGCCGTTCTTCACCACCAACGTGTTCAGCTTCGCCACCGAGGGCCGAGAGCTCATGTACGGGGCCACGGGTGCCCGGGTGGAGCACTGGATGACGGCGGGTCCGACGAAGGACCACCCACTGCTGACCGACGTGCTGGCCGCAGCCAGGTGGCTGTTGGCGCCCGCGACGGTGCTGAAGTTCCTGAACTCGTTCACCTTGTTCGAGACCCCGGAGGACAACTCGGGGTCGGCGTCCCTGATCAAGCTGATCGCCCGGTACATGCAGTTCGAAGCAGTCGAGCTGATGGTGGGTCGTGCGCACGAGGGACAATCGCGACGCGGCCTGATCTATCACACGCAGGGGTCGGGGAAGACGCTGGCGATGGTGTTCGCGGCCGGGCAGCTGTTGCAGGATCCGGTGTTGGCGAATCCGACAGTTGTGCTCGTCGCCGACCGGGTCGATCTGGTGCGCAACGCGTGGGGCCAGTTCCGGACCACCCACATGCCACGGCTGCTCGCTCCGGCAACGGCGAAGGCGTTGCAGGACACCCTTGGTGCGGCGGACCGGCGGGGCCTAATCTTCACGACCGTCCACAAGTTCGCGGGGGCGGCATCAGACCTGAACACTCGCGGCAACATCGTCGTGCTTGTCGATGAGGCGCATCGCACCCAGGAAGGCAACCTGGGGTTGACGATGCGGGCGGCTCTGCCGAACGCGCTGTTCTTCGCGTTCACGGGGACCCCGATCGCCAAGCTGGAACGCAACACGTTCGCGACCTTCGGCGACCCCGACGACGAGAAGAAGACGCTGCACGCCTATACCTCCGACCAGTCGATCGCGGACGGCATGACAGTGCCGATCCACGTGGACCCGCGGCTGGTGACCTTCCAGCTGGATAAGGACGCGGTTGACGAGGCGTTCAAGCAGTTGACCGACGCCGAGGATCTCGACGAGGAGTCGGCCGAGGTGTTGGTCCGCCGGGGTTCGCGCGTTGATGTCGTGTTCGCGAACCCGGCGCGCACGGAGGCTGTCTGCGCTGACATCGTCGACCACTTCTACTCCACGATCGACCCGCTCGGGATGAAGGCGCAGGTCGTCGTGTTCGACCGGGCAGCGTGCGTGGCCTATCACAAGCAGCTCACACACCTGCTGGAGCAGCGGCACGCGCAGGGTCATCCCTTGGACGAGGCTGCAGTCGTGATGCACGTCACGAACGGGAAGGGCGAGGACGAGGAGTGGGGGCAGCACCGACGCAGCGAGGCGGAGGAAGCCGAGTTGTTGCGGCGATTCCGCACCCACGGTGATCCGCTGAAGTTCCTGGTGGTCACGTCACGGCTGGGCACTGGCTTCAACGCTCCGATCGAGGCGGCGATGTACCTCGACAAGCCCATGAAGGACCACACGCTGTTCCAGACCATCACACGTACCAACCGAACGTGGCGCAACCCCGAGACCGGCCAGGAGAAGCGGTACGGGCTGGTCGTCGACTATGTCGGGTTGGGGTCGGGCTTCGCCCGGGCCATGGCGCCCGCCAACGGCGACCAAGACCCGCGCAGCGTCGAGGTGGACGCCCTCATCGACCAGTTCGAAGCCGAACTGGACGCGACGATGCGGTGGTTCGCGGGCATTGACCACACCGTGATCGCGTCGACCACGCTGCTGGAGTGCCAGCAGCGGATCGCGAAAGAGAAGGACCAAGAAGCCTTCGTCACGAGCTTCCTGCTGCTGGAGGGCATCTGGGAGGCTTGCTGGCCACACCTCCGGCTCCGGGCCCACACGGAGGCGTACCGGTTCCTCGCCAAGATCTACGCGTCGATCGCACCAGTGGGGCCGCGCGTCGACCTGGTGTGGACGCGGCTGGGTGCAAAGACCCTCGACATCGTCTTCGAACACATGACCGACGTGAAGGTCACACAATCCAACGCGGTCGTCGTGGCGGACGCCGACACGATACGCAGGCTGGAAGAGGAAGGACTCCTGCCGGGCCTGGAAGAGGTTGAACACAAGACCGCCAACGAGGTCCTCGACACGCTGTACGCGCGGCTCAAGAAACGGCTGGAGGGCCCCAACGGGAACCACCCGGTCTACCAGTCGCTCGCGGAGCGTCTGGAGAACCTGCGTCAGCGGACCATCGCCGAGGCTCAGCAGTCGATCGAGTGGCTGCGCGAGGCGTTCACTCTCGCCAAGGACGTCACGGCCGCAGAGAAAGCCGAGGACGAGGCTGGAGTTGATGGGCTGAACCTGCTGCCCGACCCGAACGTGTTCGCCCTGACTCAGATCTTCCTGGAGTACTCGACTCCGGACATGCCGGTCATGATTGAGCGCGTTGTCGAGGAGGTGGACTCGATCGTCAAGGAGGTCACGGCGGGCAACGCCGGCTGGGCCTCTACCCAGAAGGGCGACATGGCTGTCCGCAAAGAAGTCCGGCTCGTGCTGAAGGACAAGGGCCTCCACACCGTTCCCGGCCTGTTCGACAGGGCCTACGAGTACATCGCAGAGCATTACTGACGGCGGATCGCGGCCTATCCCAGGAGGGCGAGGGCGACCAGCGCGCCCGCAGCTAACCAGGGCCCGAACGGGAAGTTGGCCCGCCGGCGGCGGAGTGGCGTGGCGATGATGGCCGCGCCACACGCGATGAGAAAGGCCCACCACTCGACGGTGAGGCTGACAGCCGCGGTGGCGGCACCGATGATGGGGACGTACTTGCCGTCGCCCCAGCCGAAGCCACCGGGGCGAAGTCGATCGAGGATCCAGAAGACGGCGAACGCCACTCCACCGCCCAGTGCGGCTTGGATCGCGATCATTGGATCGTTGGTGATGAAGGCGGCGGCGCCCACCCCGGCAGCGACGAAGCCGGCGTGGGCGGCGAGCAGGCGATTGGGCAGTCGGCGGACGTCGAGGTCGATCGCTGAGAGCCAGGGGCCGAACCAGGCGAGAGGCAGAGTCGGGAGAAGCAGTGGCCACCGGTCGATCCCGAATCGCCAGGCGAGGAGACCGGACGCCGCCGCCACCGCGGCGGGGACCCACCAGCGAGGGCCAGGGGAGGGCTGGGTGACTTCGTCGTCACGCCGGTAGGCAAGGGTGGCGAGCCGCGACCTGACAATCAGGCCGATGACCGCTCCGAGCACCGTGAGCGCGCTTGTGAGGATCAGGTCGCTGCTGGTCATGGCTGGGACTCGTGGGCGTGCAAATGCCTGTAGAAGGTGGCCCGGCTCCAGCCGACCAGCTGCGCGGCTTCGGCGGCGGTGAGGCCACGGGCTCGGGACTCCTGGACGGTGCGAAGCTTGTCGGCGGTCACCTGCGGGTCGACGGGTGGGCGGCCAATCTTGGCGCCTGCCTGCCGAGCGGAGTCCATGCCAGCTGCGATCCGTTCTCCGATGAGTTGCCGGTCGTAGTGTGCCAGCCTGACAAGGAGATTCAGCATGAGCTGGCCGTCGGCTGTGTCTGGGTCGATGCCGTCCTGCAGCGAGCGAAGCTTGACGGCACGCGCATCGAGCGCGCTGACGGCGCCTAGGACTTTGTTCATGGATCGGCCGAGGCAGTCAATCCGCCACACCACGACGGTGTCGCCCGCCTCAACCCGCTCGAACAGGCGTCTCAGGTCGGGACTCCTGGATGTCTCACGCAGGGTTGCACACGTGACTTCCGACACGATTTCGGTGGTCGCCACGCCAGCGGAGGCCAATGCGTCGAGCTGGACCTGGACGTCGAGGCAACTGGGGCTGACCCCGACGTATCCGAAGACCCTCACTACCCCAGTGTCTCATAAACCGAACGAGATGAATCTGAGACACGCTCCTGCATGCCGCCCCCCAGGGCTGGCGGACCGCGAGCACACGTTGGGCCGCGCGGTCGGACGAGTCGTGACACTGCGTGTACAGAGCAATGGCTAGTTGCCGTCCCACTGGCTCGTCCCGCCGAGGAGCGGAGGAGCAGTGCGAATGTCGCCGACCGCCACTCGGGCATGATCGATCATCAACTCCACGCCAGCGATGAGGGCCTCGCACTCCTGGGGATCGGCGTCGACCGCGCCCTCTGCGTATAGGGCGCTCGAGCGAAGTTGTCCGAGACGTCCAAGGATGTGACTGAACTCAGAGGGTGCGTTTCCCAACCTCGTCCAGTCAGCAAGCCAACCCTGCTTCTTCGCGTGGCTGTTCCTGCCTCTCCCGGCCTTTGGCCGTTCTGCTTCCATAGTGATCGAGATGGCGGTGACGGCCAGTTCGGCGGCGGCGTGGGCTGATGCGAGGGCTGGCCCCGGATGCTGGTCCTGGAGTGATCGCCGCGCCGCGACCACGAACTCCCCGGCTCGGTCGAGGCGTTCGAGAGCCGTGCCACGATTGCGGCGAAAGTCAAACGACACAACCGCACTCCCGTCCGGAAACACAGCCATGCAGGCCCAGCCGGCGTCGGGCGCCACGTTCAGCGGGAAGACCTCGGTGAACTCCCCAATGTCGTCCGTAGTCACCGCTTCCCCCGCTTCGATCGGTCGGCGGGCCATGGCCCGTCCGACCAACTGGACTTCATCGTTCAGGAGCGTGACCAGGGGTTTCCCGGGCTCGAAGACCGCAAGCGCCTTGCTCAGCGGCCCGACGGCAGCAGGTCCACCCCGACGCTCTATCTCCGGGAGCCAGAACGTCTCGTTCAGGGACTCGGCAAGCCTGTTGCCGAACTCGGTCGGGCTGTCTGAATCCTGCGCATCCGCATCCTGTTCCGCCATGGCCATATCCTCGCCGATTCAGAGGCAGCACTCGAATGCGGAGGTGGTCACGATCGCAGTCCTGGTCTCAGCCCTGGGCGCCAAGATGCTGCATGAGGAGACCCCTTCATGGATTGACCGGTCCTCGGTCGCGGGTCAGGTGGTGGCTCGCGGGCAGTTCCTGGTGACTATGTTCCGCAATCGGACTGGCCGGGTCGGCGCAGAACGGTTCTGGGTTTGCTAGTCGGGCAAACCGTCGGGCCAGGTCGGCGGCGGGCGCGTCCGCATTGAGGGGTCGGTCTTCGAGGGCAATGGTAATGGCGTCGGCCACATCCACTCGGCGGGCATGCGCGTCGTCCAGCGCGGAGGCAAGCGTGCGCCAGTGGGGGTCCGCCACCAGGCGGGGGTCGATTCGGCTGGCCAGCGTCTCCCAGCGGTGGGCGTTCGCGGCTGCGGTGAGCCGGTCCCGGACCTGTGTGGTGAGTCCGAGTTGCTGGTCGGTGAGGCGGGCTGGGTCGTTGTTCCAGGCCCGGATGAACGCCGCGACGCTGGAGCGGATGACATCGGCGTCCACGTTGATCCTCTCCGCCACGGTCTGGACGGCGGGCTCCCACGCGTCGACGGGTTGGGCGGCGATGACGGGCGCTGCGGCGAGGGCCGCTTCGACGGGGGGCAGGTTGGCGAGGCGCTCGTCGATGAGGACATCCGCCAGAGGGCGAGCCCGGTCGAGGGCATCGACCAGCTGCGTGGCGCTGTCGGTGGCCACGAGTTCGGCGGGATCGGAACCGTCAGGCAGGGCGGCGTGGTGCGGCTGGAGGAGCTGCGGGGTGAGGACCCAGTAGTCGCGTTGTGCGGCGACCTGGCCGGCGACATCGGCGTCCGTGGCGATGATCGGGTCGACGCCGTAGCCGCGGAGTTGGGTGGCTTGTTCGCTGGTCAGGTTGGTGCCGAGCGGTGCGACGCCGACGTAGCGCCCTTGGCTGGCGCGGGTGACGGCGATGGCGTCGACGGGTCCTTCGACGACGACGGGGATGCCGCCGGCGTCCAGGTGGCGCGCTCCGGAGACGAACAGCTGCGCCCTCTTGTGGAACAGCAGGGTCTCGGCGGTGTTGAGGTACTTCGGTCCGGCGTGATCGAGGTCGGTGGCGTCGGGGTGGCGGCGTCCGACGAACCCGAGGACCTGCTGGTCGTGGACGATCGGGAAGACGGCGCGGTCGCGGAACCGGTCGATGAGGCGCCCGGTGGAGGCGGTGACCGCGAGCCCGGCGGCGAGCAACTCGTCGTCAGCCACGCCGTGGTGGCGGAGGTGGGTGACGAGGCTGGTCCAGCCGGCGGGGGCGTAGCCCGGGCGGATGTCGGCGTCGTCGGCGATGTCGGTGCCGAAGCGTCCGGCCAGGTAGGGCTGGGCCCACGAGCCGCGGAAGCGGTCCTCGTAGAACTCCAGCGCGAGTTCGTTGACGGCCGCGAGGCGTTCAGGGGTGTGGGGGCTGGCGCGCCAGGCGTCGGCCCGGTCGAGTTGGGCGTTCAGGTCCGCAGCGGAGATCTCTGGCGGCGTCATCACGCGACGTTCGAGGGCTTCGAACGTGAAGGCCAGGTTCGCTTCGACCTCGTCGATCTGGTTGTCCTCCGTTGTCGCGCCCGCTGCGTGATCGAGATCGGCGTGCGGCGTCCAGTGCTCGTCCGGGGCGGCATCGGCGGGGTCGGGGGGCAGGTCGTCGATCTCGGGGAGGGGGTCGAGGAGGACGCTGGTTCGCCACACGAGGGCCTGGCAGTCGTCGACGTCGACTGCACCCTCGGGCGTGCAGATCAGGTCTGTCAGCTGCCAGCCGCGGGCGAGTGCCTGCTCGATCGAGACGACGAGCGCCGGCCACCACGGCGAGGCCTGCAAGGCGGCTGCGCGTTCGTGGCCGACGTGCTGCTTGAGATCAGCCAGCCAGCTGGTGGTGACGGTGTTGTGCTGGTCGGCGAGCTGGGTGGCGACGGCGGGGGTGAGGTGCCGGCAGATCCGCCACCAGAGGGCTGATGCGGCGTGGTGGTCGGGGAGCTGGCCTTCGTTGGTGGCCGCGTTGAGGAGTCGGTGGGCGTCCAGGCCGACGCCGGAGATCTGCGCGAGCCGATGCGCCAGGACGGGGAGGTAGGGGTCGCGGTCGGCGGCGGGCGCGAGCTCGTGGAGCAGCGGCCTCCATTCCGCGACGGCGGGGGCGAGGCGGTCGATGATGCGCAGGTCGAGGCGTGCTTGCCAGCGGGCTTCAGTGGCGGCGTACTGCCGCTCGCCGGTCGGTCGGGTGTCGGTCGCCGGTGTGCCATGCGCAGCCCGCCACACGGTGAGGTCGGCGACGGTGGCGGCATCGGGACGCAGGCTGCCCGCGGGCGCCCACCCAGGGAGCTGGGTGGGCGCCAGCGCCTGGTTGCGCACCTGGTCGGCGAGGTCGGCCACGAGTTCGTGGCGGCGTTGTAGGTAGTCGCCCCAGTCGCGGTGGTAGGCGAGGCTGGTCGGCATGCCGGGGAGCCAGGGCAGGGGCGCGGGCTGGGTGTCGCGTCCGGTGGCGGGTTCGAGGCGCCAGTCGAGGACCGCGGCCGGGTCGGCAGCGCTGCCCAACTCGCGAGCCTGCACCGCCTGGGTGAGCACCCGGACCGGGTCGGTTCCGGACGCCGCGATCAAGAGCAGATGCGCGCGGAGCGTGGGCCACGCCGGAGCATCGTGGAGTCCGGCGACGAGCTCGTCGGCGGCCTGTTCGAGGCGCTGGACAAGGTCGGCGCCTGCGGTCTGTTCGGCTGCGTAGCCGAGGGCGTCGCTGTAGCGAGCGACGGCGTCCGCGAGGCGGTTGGCCGGGTCGGCGAGAGCACGGGCGGTGGTAGTGGCGGAGGTGTTGTCCTCGTCGCGGGCGAGGATGCGTTCGAGGAGGTCGGTGGCGGTCGGCGGGATGATCGCCTCGGGCCGGATGAGGGAGTGGACGTCGCCGTCGCCCACGACTTCGAGGTGGACGTGGTTGGCGTACCGGCCGCGGGTGAGCATCGTGTACAGCTGCTGCCGGGTTTCGGCGCCGGTGGCGATGCCGTGCAGGACGTCGGCGGTGACGCCCTGGGCGCCATGGATCGTGCAGGCGTAACCGAGTTCGACGGACTCGGCGACGTAGGCCGCGGGCAGGATTACGGTCTGCCGGTTGGTCTGGTGGATCGCCCTGATGGCCCCGTCTGATGCGATGCCGGTGATGGTCCACCGGTCGCCGTTGCGGACCCAGTCAGTGCCCGAGGTACGTAGCCGGCGGTCGTTCAGGCGCGTGATGATCACATCACCTATCGCGGCGGTGCTGCCGTCGGCCAGGGCGACGCTGCGGGTGGGCAGGACGCCGTCGCGGAGGTGGGCTTGGGCGCGGGAGTTGAGTTCCGCGACCAGCGTCCGGGTGGGGGCGACCATGAGGGCGTCCGCGCCGGTCTGGCGGGCGGTGAGCCAGGGGGCGAAGACCTGGTCGGCGCAGGTGCCGAGGTCGCCGACGTGGACGCGGTGGTTGTCGAGGTAGAAGCCGAGCGCTGCGGGGTCGCCGGCGCGGAGGGCGAGGCTGGCGGCGCCTTCGGCGGGGTCTGCGAAGCGGACGAGTTCGTTGAGCTGGACGGCGCCGTGGGTGGCTTGGATGTCGCGGAGGACGCCACCGGCGCCGATCGCGGCGAGTTGCTGGTCGTCGCCGATGAGGCGGACTGATCCGCCGCGGTCGAGGACGAACTCGACGACCTGGTCCAACGAGAGGGTGTCGGCCATGCCGGCCTCGTCGATGATGACCAGGGTCGTCGGCCCGATGCGTTCGGCCCACGCGGGGAGCGGTCGCCGGTGGTTCAGGGCGTGGGTGAGGAGGGCCATCGTGTCGGCGTGGGTGTCGATCTGGGCGCCCAGCTGGGCGGCCGCTGCGGCCGACGGTGCGAGCCCGACAACGGTGCCACCGCCGTTGCGCCAGGCGGTGGCCAGGGCGCGCATGGCGGTGGTCTTGC
>NZ_JAYFNG010000027.1:0-81995 GCF_034933565.1 Raineyella sp. | reverse complement strand
GGGGCCCGCGGCACCGGGGGCGGACTCGGGACGTCCCCCGGACCCGGGATGGGCGCCGGGCCGGGGTCGTGCGCCGGACTCGAGGTGGGACGCGTCGCCGGGGCCAGCAGCGGGCTCGGGGCGGGGGGTGCCGGGGGTGGCGTCGGACATCACAGACCTGCCTTCTGGATCGCGGACTGGAGGGACGTACGGAAGCCATCGGTGGTGTACGTGGCGCCGGAGACGCCGTCGACCGTGGCAGATTGGCTGGTCATCGCCTGCTCGACGAGCAGCGGTGCCGCGTAGTTGTTGATCCGGGAGGAGTGGCTGTCACTCATCGGAACCTGGGCCCACCGGATCCCGGTGATCCGGGTGCCCGAGACGGTGATGGCGACCTGCATCGGGCCGTACGGGGACTGGTACGCCGACCCGGTGTAGGCGGTGCCGGAGCCGGTCGCCCCGGTGCTGCCTGTGGCCCCGGTGCTGCCTGTTGAACCGGTGCCGGTGGTGGTGCCGGAGCCCGCCGACCGGGAGGTCCTGGCGCCGGAGTGGGCGTCGGACTCGGAGTCCTCCGAGTGGGAATCGGAGTGGGAGTCGGAGTCCGAGTGGGAATCGGAGTGGGAGTCGGAGTCGGAGTCGTCGGACTTCTCGTCGTCGGAGTACCGGGCGCTGTTGCCGGGGAAGGCCGAGCCGGCGAGCCGGGACCCGGACTGCTGGTCGGCTGCGGACCGGTCGGAGTCGGTGCCGAGCCGGCTGATGGTCCCACCGAGTGCGGACAGGGCGGCGTGGCCCGGGCTGAGGACCAGGACGCCGGCCACGCCGGCGACGGTGGCCCCGGTGACCAGGACGGTGGTGATCGCGGACTTCATCGTGGTCGCCTCACAGGTCGAAGATCTCGTGGTGGATGTTCTCGGGGCGGGCACCCAGCGCTCGGGCCGACCGGACGACCTGCCGGTTCAGAGCGGCCGGGCCGCAGACGTACACCTGGGCGTCGTCGAGCCGGCCGACCGTGGCCCGCAGGTGCTCGGGGCTGAGCGGGTAGGCGCTGCGATGACCGGGCATCAGGTGCACCCGGACGTGGGGCCTGGACTGCAGCTCCCACAGCTCGTCACGGTGGGGCATCTGGTCCATCGACCGGGCCCGGTAGATGATGTCGAGCGGTGCCTCGCCGGCCACCCGGTCGGCCAGGGCGGCGACCGGTCCGGCACCCACGCCGCCGGCGACGAGTACCGTGCGTCGGGTGCGGTCCTCGGGATCGGGGGCGACCCGGCCGGGGGTGACCGCCCCGTACGGCCCCTCGACGAGCACCCGGGTGCCGACCCGCAGACCGGCCATCGCGGCCGACGCGTCGCCGAGCGCCTTGACGGTGAGCCGCATCGTGTCGCCGCGCAGCGCCGAGATCGAGTACGGGTGGGCGTCGTAGCCCAGGCCGGGGTGGAGGAAGCGCCAGTTGAAGAACTGCCCCTCCTGGGCCCCGAGCCGGTGCAGGTCACGGCCACGCACCCAGATGCTGACCACCCCCGGTGCCTCGGGGACGACGGCCGCGACCCGCAGGCCGTGGCGCAGGGAACGGTAGAGCGGGCGCAGCACCCGGAAGCCGATGATGGCGCCGAAGACGGCGATGTAGAGGGCCACCCACAGGGCGCGCGACCAGCCGGACAGGAACGGGCCGCCGGCGGTGATCTGGTGGGCGAAGGCCAGCACGACACCGAGGTAGGTGTAGAGGTGGATGGTCCACCAGGTCTCGTGTCTGAGGGTGCGCCGCACCCGCTTCCAGGACGTGTACCCGGCGGCGACGATCGCTGCCGTGCCGGCCAGGGCCGGCAGGATCCACGGCGTGGTGGTGGTGAGGCTCCACAGCTCCGCGAACCAGTTGTGCCTGGCGTCCATCCCGTAGCTGAGCACGACCAGGACGATGTGGACGAAGACGAGCCACATCGCCCAGGGAGCGATCCGCTTGTGCCAGGTGACCAGGTGGTCCTGGCCGATCGAGCGTTCCAGCACGGGCAGCCTGGCGATCAGCAGCAGGAGGACGAGCACGCCGTACGTGCCGACGGAGGCCGCCAGCACGGAGACGACGTAGATGAGGTTGGACAGCGTCCCGGTGAGCGGGAGCACCGCCTCGAGGGTGAGGCCCAGCACCACCCCGCCGATCGCGCCGACCGCGGTGAGGAACCAGGTGGAGGCGCGGCCGTGGGCGTTGTCCCGCTCGGCCTCGACCCTGAGCGGCGTACGCCGGCCCCGGGCCGGCCGCGTCGGGACCTGTGCGGGCCCGATCGCGCGGCGGGGCGGCTCGGCACCGACCTGTGGGGGAGTGCCCGGGGCCATGGCGACGTCGGCCCGGGCGCCGGCCCCGGTGCTGCCGAAGGCGGTCGTCGTGGCTGATCGGTACGTGGGCTCCTGCATGACTACAGACCACAACCGGATGCTGTGCCGATTCTGTGCCCGTCCCCCCGGCGTTCTTGTGAACTCCTGACGGCTGCGCCGGGCGGGGTCGACGATCTGACGAGCGGATCTGACGAGCGGTCGGACAGGATCTGACGATCCGGCGGACGGGATCGGCGGGCAGCCGGGCGGTGCCGACGAGGGATCGACGAGCGGGTCCCGGGCGGGTCCCCGACGGGGCCCCAGGGGGATCCCTGAACGGTCCCTCCGACGTCCCGTCCGGCGCCGCTGGACCGGGCCCGGCGCCACCGGGGAACCTAGCATGGGGCCTCGAGAGACGACACGGTGGGACACCGACGGGAGGTGGGGCGATGGTTCCCGGTCAGACGACCACCGTCGAGGCGACCGGGGTGCTCTTCGAGCCCCGCGCGGACGATCCCGGTGCGCTGGTCGACGCCGCGGGGCGCCAGCCGGTGATCGACCTGACCCGGCGGCTGCGGCCGGCGTCCACCCCGATCGACGAGAAGAAGCTCACCCCGTTCCTCGGCTACTGGGGCCAGTTGCGGCCCGGTCAGAGCCCCGAGGCGTACGTCATCAAGGTGATCCGCACCGCCACCTCCCCGGTCGGCCGCCCCGACGCGGGCGCCGCCGTGGTGGGGCCGCAGGCCGCCCGGTTGCTGGCGAACGAGGAGGAGGCGGCCCGGCGCAACGGGCTGCTCCCCGGCGGGGTGCCGGCCACCGGGGTCGGCGGCGGGTACGCCTGGGTGGTCCGGCGCTACATCCATGGCCTCACCCTCACCCAGACCCGTACGCAGGGCGGGCTGGAGGGCAACCGGGCCGTGCTGGCGCGGTTGATGCTGGAGCGCATCGTCGAGCTGCACACCCGCACCTACAACGGCCATCCGCTCTACCACGGCGACATCAAGCCGGCGAACGTCATCGTCCAGGTCTCCGGCCGGGAGATCACCGGGGTGGAGCTCATCGACTACGAGTCCGGCGGCGCGACCGGGGACGACGGCCCGGCCTGGCGGCACGCGACCTTCCAGTTCGCCAGTCCCGAGCACTTCCTCTCCCCGCGGATCGACCAGGCCGCCGACGTCTTCTCCTGGGGCCTGACCGTCCTCGACATGTACGCGCCCAATCGTCACCCGTTCGTCGGGGCCCTCGACGATCCGCGTGAGTACGAGGACGCGTACGGCACGGGCCGCGGCGCCGATGAGGCCGTGCTGGCGACGATCACCGATCCGGTCGTCCGCGAGTGCGTCCGCCTCGCGCTCACCGTGCGCTCCGACAACCGGCCGAGCGCCCGCGCCCTGCACAGCCGGCTGACCTCGGGCAGCACGGCCCGCCCGGCGGGGCCGGTGCAGGCGCCCACCACCACCTTCGAACTGCCCCGCCGTGACCCCGAGGACCCCGACGCCACGGCGATGCGCAGCTACGGCTTCCCGCCCGTCGGGGCACCGTACGCCCCATCGAACGGGCCCGGGGCGTACGCCTCGCCGAGCGGGCCCGGGGCGTACGCCTCGCCGAGCGGGCATGGCACCGGGCCGGCCACGCCCCAGGACGCGGGCATGACCCGGGTCGCGCCCACCCAGGCGGTCTACCTGCCGCTGGCCGCGGACGAGCCTCCGCTGCCGCCCGCCGCTCCACCTCGGCCCGGGCTGCCCGCCGACACGGCCGACCCGGATTCGGTGCCGGCCCAGCTCGCGGCCTGGTGGCGCCAGTTGTTCGGCGTCGAGGGCTACCTGGGGGCCGAACGGTTCGGCCCTGGCCACTGGGCCGGTTACCTCGCCGCGGCCGCACTCGCCGGCACGGCCCTGGGTCTGGTGGCCGGGGTGGCGCTGCTGGCCCTCGGAAGATTGGTGTTCCCATGAGCGTGTCGTCCTTCGACGAGGCGGAACGACGCCGGTTGGCGAAGCTGGCCCGGCACACCGCCCAGGTCCGCTACGGCCGCCGGCTGCGGATCCTGCGGCTGGTCGGGGTGGGGGTCGCTGTGCTGGTGATGGTCCTCGTGGTGGCGCGCTGATGACCCGCTATCTGTGTCCCCAGTGCGCCGCGCACTACCGCGCCCACGAGTTCACCACCTACACCGCGCAGAGTGAGCCGTGGAGCCCGCCGCGCCGCGATGCGGTCCGTACGGTCGTCCGGGGGGTGCGCTCGCTGCTGGGGGCGACCGCGCCCGACCGGGACCGGGAGCGGGCCGAGCATCTCGAGATGCTGCGCCTCGGCGTCCACCACCGCTGCCCCCGCGGGCATGTGATGCCGGCGGAGTTCCTGCGCCGCGAGACCCTGCCGATCGGCCTGGTCGGGCCTTCGTCGGTGTCGAAGTCGACCTACCTGGCGGTGCTGCTGCAGCGGATCGTCGCGATGACCGACCTGGCTGCGATGGGCCTCACGTTCACCGTCGAGGAGCGGTCCAAGGGCGTCTATCAGCGTGACTACGTCACCCCGCTGGCGATGCGTCGCCCGCCGGAGCAGACCCGGCTGGAACGGACCGCCCCCCTGGTCGTCCGGATGCACCGCGACTGGGCCCCGGACGAGGACGTCAACCTGTTGTTCTTCGACGCCGCGGGGGAGGGCTACCGGGACGCCCGCTCCAGCGCCGACCTCAACCCGTACCTGTCGGTGATGTCGGGCGCGCTGGTGTTCTGTTCTCCGGTCAACCTCGCCTTCGGCCCGGAGACCGGGTTCGCGCTGGCGCCGGGGATCGAGGGGGCCACCGCTCCCGGTGCCGGCACCGTGGTCGCCGCCCTGCAGTCCGCCCGGGCCGTCGCCGACGGCCGACGCGAGCCGGTCCCGACCGGGGTGGTGGTCGCCAAATGTGACGAGCTCGCCCCGCTGGAGGCCCGCCAGCCGCGGCCGGGCCAGTCAATCCCCCTCGATCCCCGGTTCTACGGGCACGAGGACGGCTATCTGCGCCGCCAGTCGCGCTGGCCGTACGAACTGCTGGCCCAGCACGGGCCGGCGATCCTCGCCGAGGCGGAGCGTTTCTCGCTGCTGATCCGCTACCACGCGGTGTCGGCGACCGGCTGCCCGGTGAACAACCTCGGGATGTTCGACACCATCGCCCCGATCCGGGTGCACGAGCCGCTGCTCGGCCTGTTGCACGACATGGGCCTGCTGGCCGGGGCGGCCGCCCTCTTCGGACCGGAGCGGGTCCATGGCTGAGATCCAGCAGGCCGTGATCGGCTGGGGCCCGACCAGCAACGGGCTCGGTGTGCTCGGCAGCTCCGCCGGCTGGCCGCTCGTCGACGGGGTGGCGTGGCTGCCGGACGCCGCGCGGGCGTTCCTGCCGCGGGGCTCGGACGCCGAGGTGATGCGCGGCACCGAGCCGCCCTGCGGTCTGGAGGCGCGACCCACCGAGCACGGCACCCTGCTCGTCTCCAAGGTCTACCTCGGTCGGGTCGGGCGGCCGGGCACGTTCGCGGCGCACTGTCTGCTGGATCCCACCGGCCGCCAGTGCGCCCAGGACCTGCTCGACCTCGCCCGCGACGGCGCACTGTTGCGCCGCGAGGAACAGCCCGTCGGTGGCGTGCTGGAGGTGCTCGGGCTGCCGGCGCGCCGCACCCGGCCCGACCCGGAGGGTGTCCGCCAGGACCTGCTCGCCGCGTTGCTGGGCCACCTCACGGACCGTACGCCCCTGCTGTTGCGGGCGACGGACCGGGCGGCCGGGGTGGAGACCCTGTCCGCGCTGGCCCACGCGCTGCCCCGCAAGGTCGCGGCGGACCTGTGGTGGTCGACCTTCGTCGCCCAGCCCGACGATCCGGCGGAGACCGGCGGGCCGGGGGTCGGGCTGCTGGTCGCGCCGTTCTCCGGTGCCGGCTCGGGGACGGTGGCCGATCGGTACGGCACCGACCGTCCGGGCGACGGGCACGGCCTTCGTACGGGCGACCCGTACGGCACTCGTGCGGCTGACCCGTATGGCCCTCGTGCGGGCGACCCGTACGGCGCCCGTGCGGGCGAGGCCTACGCGACCGACCGACCGGCCGCCGCCTTCGGCGCGGCGGGAGCGGAGCCTGACCGGCGCCCGGCGGCAGCGCCCGCCGGCCCGATCGACCTGGACGGCGGGCCGATCGACGTCAGTGACCGGGCCGCGGCGCTGGCGCGCACCTATCTGGAGCATCCCGGGCAGTGCGCCGAGGCGGACGGTGTCGACACGTTCGTCGCCCGGCTCGACGCTCTGGTGATCGACCCGGCGGTGCCGCTCGACGGCCGCGCCCTCGACCTGCTCGCCGAGGAGGTCGGCCCGTCGGTCTTCGCCCGGCTGCTCACCGGCCCGTACGCGATGACCCGGCTGGCCGAGGTGGTCCGGGCCCGCCGCCGGCTGCCGTACCGCACGCTGTGGACCGCGGTGCCGGTGCTGACCGACCAGATGTACGCCTGGTTCGCGCCGGTCCAGGGCGATCCGGCGATGCAGGCCCGGGCGCAGCGGGTGATCTGCGCGACGATGGACTCCCGCAACCTGTTGCGGCTCGTCGCCCGTCCGCTCAGCCACGACGCCGCCGACTACCGTCCGGTCGTCGCCGACCGCAAGCTCGCCTCGGCTCTGGCCTCGCTCGACGGGTCACGCGAAGGATCGCTGGAGGCGTACGAATGGCGGGTCCTCACCGAAGAGTGGGGCCCCGTCGTCCATGCCGCGGTGGTCGCCTGGCTCGCCGGCTGGACCGACGCCCCCGAGGACCTGGCCCGGTTCGCCGACGACCGCCCCGCGTTCGTGGCCGGTCTGCAGGCGGCCCTGCGGGCCGTCGCCGCCGACCCCGGCGCCGACCCGGCCGACGTCCGGGCCCGGCTCGCCGCATGGCGGGGCCTGCCGGCTGAGGACTGGGCGGATCTCCTGGCCGAGTGCCCGGCCGCCCCCTCGGGCGCGTCCCTCGCGGCGCTCGGCCGTCTCGACCCCCGTGACGTCCGCCAGGTGCTGCGCCGTTCCTGGCCGCGGCTGGCCGCCCAGGCGGGCATCCCGCCGGTGGTCGCCGACGAACTTCGGGTCCGGGGGCTGGGCGGCTTCTGAGCGCAGGTCCGGTCCGGGCGCCGAGGGCACCGGGGACTCAGGCGCCGGCGCGGCCTGGCTGCTGACACCGCAGGCACCACAGGGCGCTGCGGTGCGACGTGGACGTTCCCGCGGGAACGTCCACGGATCACGTCGCCGGTTCGGGTAGATCGCATCGCCGGCGCGGGCGTCCCAGAGCCGGACGCTGCCCCAGAGCCGGACGCTGCCGCAGGTGCAGGTGCAGGTGCAGGTGCAGGTGCGGGTGCAGAGCCAGACGCTGCGGCAGATACAGACGCTGCCGCAGATACTGTTCGCGACCGGATCTTCGGTCGCGTTTGATATTCCAGGACGCGTCTGAGGCGGTGCGTCGGCCGGGCCCCGGCTGGGCGCTCTGAGGCGGTGCGTCGGCCCGGCCCCTACTGGGCGCTCTGACCCGGTGCGCGAGACCCGGTGCCCTCAAGACCCGGTGCGTGCGAGATGGTTGATCATTGAATGAGCGTCTCCTACGCTGACACCGTACGGCCGACGACGTCAGGAGTCAGCATGAGCATGCGATTGCCCACCTATTTCGTCTCGCACGGCGGCGGACCGTGGCCGTGGATCAAGGGCCTGATGCCGGGGATGGACAAGCTGGAGGCTTCCCTGCAGGCCATCCCGGTCGCGCTCGGCCTCACGCCGCGCGCCGTCCTCGTGGTTTCGGGGCACTGGGAGGAGCCCGAGTTCACCGTCCAGACCGCCGAGCACCCGCCGATGGTCTACGACTACAGCGGCTTCCCGGAGTTCACCTACCGGATCCGCTACCCGGCGCCCGGGGCCCCCGATGTGGCCGCGCGGGTCGGGCAGCTGCTCGAGGACGCCGGCATCACCATCCGGTACGACGGCCGGCGCGGCTACGACCACGGGATGTTCGCCCCGCTGTACGTCGCCTACCCCGAGGCCGACGTGCCGATGCTCCAGCTGTCGCTCAAGCGGGGCTACGACCCCGCCGCGCATCTGGCCGTCGGCCGGGCGCTGGCGCCGCTGCGCGACGAAGGCGTGCTGATCCTCGGCAGCGGTTTCACCTACCACAACCTGCGCAACTTCGGCCCGGGCGCCGGTCCCGCCTCCACAGCGTTCGGTGACTGGCTCAACACGACCCTGGTCGAGGGCCCGATCGCGGAGCGTACGGAGCGGCTGGTCCACTGGGCCGAGGCGCCCGGTGCGCGGGCCAGCCACCCGTCGGAGGACCACCTGGTCCCCCTGATGGTCGCGGTCGGGGCCGCCGAGGACGAGCCGGGCGTACGCGTCTACCACGAGCCCGACTTCATGGGCGCTGTCGATTCGGCCAGCTTCCGCTTCGGGGACACGCCGGACGCCGGTCGCTGACACCCGGCCGACGCCCCGGTTCGGTCGGCATCTCCAGCAGACGGATCGCGGCGCAGGTCGGCGGGTCGGGGTCTCCGGCGGGCGGATCGCGGCGCAGGTCGGCGGGTCAGGGTCTCCCGCAGGCGGATCGCGGCGCACGTCGGCAGGCGGGCGGATCGCGCTTCACTCCGGCAGGCCGGCGCCGTTCCAGGTGAAGTGCGCCTTGCGACGCTCGAGGAACGCGGAGGTCCCTTCGGCGAAGTCCGGGCTGGACGCTACCTGGTCCATCCAGGCCGCGACCCGGTCGTCGGTGAGCGTATGACCGACCATCCGGTCCACCAGGTCCTTGGTCGCCTGGATCGACAGCTGGGAACGCCTGGCGATGTCGTCGGCCAGGGCCAGGGCACGGTGCAGCACGACGTCGTCGGGCAGCAGCTCGTCGATGAACCCGATGTGACGCGCCCGCTCCCCGCCGATCAGCTCGGCGGTGAAAACGAGGTACTTCGTGGCGGCCGGGCCGATCAGCCGGACCAACCGCTCCAGCGGGATCGGCGGGTAGACCAGCCCCAGGTTGGCCGGTGGCACTCCGAACCGCGACGACAGCCCGGCGATCCGGATGTCGCAGGCTCCCGCCATCAGCACGCCGCCGCCGACGCAGGACCCGTTGATCGCCGCGATCGTCGGCTTGGGGCACCGGGCGATCGCCTCGTGGGCGTCGGTCGGGCGGTCGTTGTCGAGGATCGCGTCGAGCTCGCTGATATCGGCACCGGCGCAGAAGTGCCCGGCAGCCCCGGTGACGACCACCACCCGGACCGAGTCATCGGCCACGACACGCTCCATCAGGGCCGGCCAGGCGGACCACATCTGCGTGGTCATCGCATTGCGCTTGCGGGGATGG
The DNA here is from genome assembly GCF_034933565.1 of Raineyella sp. Classification (NCBI taxonomy): domain Bacteria; kingdom Bacillati; phylum Actinomycetota; class Actinomycetes; order Propionibacteriales; family Propionibacteriaceae; genus Raineyella; species Raineyella sp. The sequence goes on along the minus strand of NZ_JAYFNG010000027.1, from coordinate 72,402 downwards.
TCGATGGTGATCAGCGCCGTCGCGCCGTGGATCTGCAGGGTCAGTTCGCCGGTCTCGCTCACAGGCCGCATTCTGCTCCGCCGCGGGGTCCGGGGCCCGGGCACCGGACCCGGACGCACTGCTGCACGGCACAGCCGTTCCCGGGGACGGGGATGTCCGGCTCCCGGGGACGCCCGGCGCCCGGGGATGTCCAGCCTCCCTGATCGCGCAGGGCGGAGACGCCGCGGGGGATGTCCGGCGCCCGGGGACGCCCGGCGCCCGGGGATGTCCAGCTTGCCGGGATGTCCGGCGCCCGAGGATGTCCGGCGCAGAGTGTCCGAGCCCCGGAAGGGCTCGCCCCGTCGCGCGCCTACCAGCGTTCGGCAATCACCTTGTCGTACAGCTCGGAGAAGCGGGCCATCCGCTCCGCGTAGTACGCCGCCCGGTCCCGGTGCGGCTCGGCGATCGTGCCCATGTCGGGGGGCGTACGCTCCAGGCCCGGCGCCAGCATCTCCAGCGCCAGCAGCGCCGAGCCGTGCAGCGTCGCCCGCTTGATCGTCACCGGGGCGACCGGGCGGCCCATCACGTCGGCGAGGATCTGCAGCAGTTCGGGCCGGTCCTGGGTGACCCGACCCTGGGCGAGGACACGGACCGCGCCGGGGGCGTGGGTGACGAGCTGGACCGCGATCCGGCGGTACGTCAGGCCGATCCCCTCGACCACGCCGCGGTAGAGCTGGACCGGGGTGGTGGTCGCGTGCACGCCGGCCATCAGCGCGGTGGCGTGCGAGGCCCAGCCGGTGGAGCGCTCGCCGGTGAAGAACGGCAGCACCAGCGGCGTCGCCTCGGACGGTTCGGCGAGCAGGGCCCGGCCGAGCAGCGGCTCGGGGGGCAGGGCGAGGGTGTTGGTGGCCCAGCTGAGGGCGCGACCGACATCATTGACGGCGCCGCCGAGCAACGAGCGGCGCCGGTCGACCCGGTAGCACCACAGCCCGGTCGGCACCTGGTCCAGCGGGCCGGAAACCATCACCCGCAGCGCGCCCGAGGTGGCGGCGGAGGCGCCGATGGTCCGGTTGTCGGTCGCCCCGGCGCCGATGCTGGCCCCCAGCCCGTCGGCGATCGCGGGGAACCACAACGCGCCCTTCAGGGCCGGCCAGCGGGCGTCCAGCCGGTTGTCGGCGGCCTCCAGCGGCTGGTCGGGGTCGCGGACGGTGGACAGGTGCCGGGGGGTGATCCCGCACAGCGCGAGCATCTCCGGGTCCCACTGGCCGGTGCGCCGGTCGAGCAGCCCGCTCCACGACGCCGCCGAGGTCGCGACCGCCGTGCGGCCGAGCAGGTGGAGGTGCAGGTACTCACCGAGCGTCACCCAACGGTCGACCTTGTCGAACGTGCGCGGGTCGGAGGCGGAGAGCCAGCGCAGCCGGGCCGGCAGGTAGGAGGAGTGCAGCCGTACGCCCGTACGCTCATGGATCGCGTCCTCGTCGACCAGCCGGCGCAGTTCATCGACCTGCTGGGCCGACCGGGCGTCGGCGTAGGTGATGCAGGGGGTCAGCGCGAGGCCCTGCCGGTCGATCCCGATCAGCGACGAGGCGAAGCTGTCCAGTGCCACGCCCTTGATCCGGCCCTTGAGGTCCTTGGTGGCGAGGCTGTCGATGATCTCGATCACCTCGGCCAGCACCTGGTCGGGGTCGATGATGCAGGTCCCGTCGGGGCGGCTGGTGAAGGAGTGCGCCACCTTGACCCGCTGCCCGGCCGGTCGGCCGTGCGCGTCGTAGACCGAGCCACGACTCGCGGTGGACCCGATGTCCACGGCCAGGACGAGAGGGTCGACGGCCCTGCTGAGCTCGATCTGGAAGATGCTCCTGGCCATCCTGCCTCCGGGGGATCGTGCGGCCCGCGTCCCCGACACGGGCCAAGCGGTCGTGGTCGTCCTGTCTGTCGAGATCCGCGCCGGTGCGTCCGGTCCGCAAGGACCGTCGGCGCCGTGGTGTGCGGATCGGCGTCGTACGGGGCGTACGACCCGGGCCCGCCCGGGGCGCGTCCTGGCGAGCCCGTCCCCCCGGGGCCGCTCGTCCGACAGCCTAGTCCGTCGGTGGACGCCGCAGAGGCGGGACCCGGCGTCCGGATCCCGCCCCTGGCGGTCGTCGGCGGCCGTACGGCCGTCAACGGGTGGTCGTGCTGGTGGTTCAGGCCTTCATCGTGCCGGTGGACAGCATCCGCTGGTGCCAGGAGAGCGCCTGCGACAGGTCGTGCGGGGTGTGCTGGCCGTTGGCGACCTTGACCGCGACGTCGTAGTAGTCCTGGAGCATCGGACGGTAGTCCGGGTGGGCCACCTTGATCATCTCGGGGACGCGCTGACGCGGCGACTTGCCGCGCAGGTCGGCGACGCCGTACTCGGTGATGACCAGGTCGGTGTCGTGCTCGGTGTGGTCGACGTGCGACACCATCGGGACAATCGCCGAGATGGCGCCCCCCTTGGCGGTCGACGGGCTGACGAAGACGGTCAGGCCGGCGTTGCGGGCGAAGTCGCCCGAGCCGCCGATGCCGTTCTGCATCCGCGAGCCCATGATGTGGGTCGAGTTCACGTTGCCGTACATGTCGGCCTCGATCATGCCGTTCATGGCGATGACGCCGAGTCGGCGGATGACCTCGGGGTTGTTCGAGATCTCCTGGTTACGCAGGATGATCTTCTCGCGGTAGAACTTGGCGTTGTCGTTCATCTTCGCCGCGTACTCCGGCGACAGCGAGAACGCGGTGGCCGAGGCGACCTCGAGCTTGCCGGCGTCGATCAGGTCGACCATGCCGTCCTGGATCACCTCGGTGTAGGAGGTCAGGTTCTCGAACTGGCCGTGCAGCAGGCCGGCGAGGACCGCGTTGGCGACGTTGCCGACGCCGGACTGCATCGCTGGCATCGGGTTGGGCAGGCGCCCGGCCTTCGCCTCGAGATCCAGGAAGTCGAGCAGGTGGCCGGCGATCGACTTGGAGACGTCGTCGAGCGGCTTGAACGGCGAGTTGCGGTCCGGGGTGTCGTTCTCGACGACCGCGATCACCTTGGCCGGGTCGACGGTCAGGTACTTGCCGCCGATCCGGTCACCGGGGTGGTAGATCGGGATGGCGAAGTCGAGCGGGACCTGGTGCAGGCCGCTCATGATGTCGTGCATGCCCTCGAGGTCCTCGGACTGCCAGGAGTTCACCTCGAGGATGACCTTGTCGGCCAGATCGAGCCAGGCCTGGTTGTTGCCGATCGAGGAGGACGGGACGAGCGAGCCGTCGGCCTTGATGGCGCTCAGCTCGATGATGGCGAGGTGCATCTTGCCGTGGAACCCGTTGCGGAACTGCGGCGCGATGTGCGAGAGGTGGACATCCGAGTACTGGATCTCACCGGTGTTGATCTTCTTGCGGGTCTCCGGATCGGACTGGTACGGCGTCCGGAAGTTCACCGCGCTGGCGTCGGCCAGCTCGCCGTCCAGCTCGGGAGCGGTCGAGGCGCCGGTGCCGAGGCTGACCCGGAACGGCTTGCCCGCGGCGTGCAGCGCCTTGGCGCGGGCGGCAAGAGCGATCGGCACCGCCTTCGGGTAGCCGGAGCCGGTGAAGCCGGAGACCCCGATCATGTCTCCGTCATTGACCAGCGCGGCGGCGTCCTCAGCGCTCATCACCTTGCTCTGGTACGCGGCGTTGTGGATCCGATTGCCCATGAATGTCCTCCAAGTCAGGCGCGGCTTTGCAGTCCAAACTTACTGGTCGGTATCCTGCCTGACTGCTTGGGGCGGACAAAACGATGCGGATGTGTCCTGTGCCACACGGTTCCTCGTGCCGGAACAGGACATGCCCGCTCGCCGGGGCCACGTACGGTGGCCGGGCCCTCGCCCGGCCCCGCAGTGTGCCGTGGAGTGGACCGCGGGGCCCGATGGTCTGACCCTGCGGCCCGGTGAGGTGGCCGGACAGGCCTGCCTGATGAGCGGGCGGTCTGATGACGTGGCCGGTCAGGCGTGTCTGACAAGGCCGGACGGGGTCAGTCCTCCTCGGCCGCCCGGGCCAGGAACTTCTCGTGGCGGCCGTGTGCCCGGCGCAGCAGGTCGCGGTAGTGCTGCTCGTTCTCGATCAGCTCGGACTTCAGCTGGTCGGGGATCTGCGGCATCTTGCTGAGCTTGGCGGCGAGCTGGTTGTTGATCCGGGTCCGTTCCTCGGCCGATGCCTCGGGAGGCAGGGCGAGGTACTTCTCGGCCAGGTCCTCGGTGGCGCGGATGATCGCCATGGCGCGGCCCCGCGGGCTGAGCAGTGAGAAGGCGACGGTGACGGCCAGCACCCCGATGATGAAGACCAATGACATCTGGGTGGTGATCTCGACGACCGTGACGGGCTCGCCGTCGTTGATGAACGGCAGGTTGTTCTGGTGCAGGGCGTGCAGGACCAGTTTCACCGCGATGAAGCCGAGGATCGCCGCCAGCCCGTACGACAGGTAGATCAGCCGGTCGAGCAGCCCGTCGATGAGGAAGAACAGCTGCTTGAGCCCCATCAGGGAGAAGACGACCGCCGTGAAGACCAGGAAGACCTCCTGGGTGAGGCCGAAGATCGCCGGGATGGAGTCGAGGGCGAAGAGCACGTCGGTGCCGCCGATGGCGATCATCACCAGCAGCATCGGGGTGAGCGCGCGCTTCCCGTCGACCTCGGTGAACAGCTTGTTGCCGTCGTACGTGTCGGAGGTGTGGAAGAGGCGGCGGACGAGGCGGATGAAGAAGTTCTCCGACTCATCCTCCTCGTCCGAGCCGATCGCCTCCTTGAGGGTGGAGCCGGCGGTGACCAGCAGGATCAGCCCGAAGATGTAGAAGACCCAGGAGAACGCGTTGATCGCCGCGGCGCCGACGAAGATCAGTGCCGACCGGAAGATCAGTGACACCACGATGCCGAAGAGCAGGACCTCCTGCTGGGACTGTCGTGGCACCTTGAACGACGCCATGATGATCAGGAAGACGAAGAGGTTGTCGACGCTCAGCGACAGCTCGGTGATGTAGCCGGCGTAGTACTGGGTGGCGTAGTGCCCGCCCCAGTTGGCCAGGACGAAGAGGCCGAACGCGAGGGCGATCGACACGTAGAGGGCGGACCAGAGCGCCGACTCGCGGATGCTCGGGGTGTGCGGTCGGCGTGCATGGAAGAGGAAGTCGAACAACAGCATCCCCACCACGAAGAGGGTGGTGAGTGCCCAGGTGAGGCCGGAAACCTCCATGCAATGGTCCTTTCGGGAAGGGTGGGCGGGCTTTCACAGCCGGGCCCACGACCATCGACCGCCGGTCCCGCCGTCCGGGCGAGCGCTCGCCGGGCGGAACCCTGGGATCCTACCAATCACGCGTGTCCGACCGGTGTCGAGAACCGGAGCGGTCCGGTGGCTGGTGGGCCCGGGGTGGGCGGGTTGATGGGTCGTGCCTGCGGGGGGCGTGGGGTCGAGCTGGGTGACGGGCCGTGCGGACCGAGGGGGTGCGCCTGTCGAGCAACTCGCCCCTGGGGTCATCGGGGATGGGCCGGCGTCCGCTCGGGGTGGGCGAGGCATCCGCTTCGGCGGGCGGTCGGATCGACGCGCGGTGGGCCTCCCCGGTGGTGGCCGGCACGACACCGACGACGCGGACGGGAGTGCCCGGATGAGCGAGGAGACCTCCATGAGGGGTCCTTTCGGAGACGACGGATGTCGGTCTCGCGAGTCTCTCCGCCGAGCCGCCAGGTGCTTGCCTGCGGTCGACCACACCATCCGGCCCCGGCCGTACGACCGCGACGTGCTGACGTCTGATGTGTCGGGATACTCCCCCACGAACACTTCGAAAGTAGCAGGGGTCACCGAGGGAGGAAAGTCGGCGTGTCCCGGATGTCCGGGCTGGTCGTGCGCCCGGACCGTCGCGGGGTCGGCTCAGGCGCTCACGATCGCCAGCGCGACCAGGGCGACGCTGAAGACCGCCTCGGCCAGCCCGAGCTGCTTGGGCGTCAGGCGGAGCCCGTCGCGGCGCATCGGCCCGGCCAGCGGCAGCGCGAGGGAACGTACGGCCGTGACGGCGAAGAACCAGGCCCAGCCGGCGTACCCGCCGAGGGCCGCACCGGCCAGCGCGACGGCGGTGGCGGCGAGGTGCCAGCCGACGGAGAGGGCCAGGAAGCCCCCGTTGCCGCGCTCGCGGATCATCGACTTCACGAAGAACACGGTGCCGCCGAAATAGGCGAAGCAGACCAGGGCCAGGGCCACCGCCCGGTCGACCTGCGGGCTGCCCCAGCCGTCGATCACTGCCATCGGCGAGGCGAACCGGGCGACCAGCACCACCAGGCTGGCGGCGGCGACGGTCAGCAGCCCGCCGATCAGTGCGCGTTCGTGCCGTCGGGCCGCCAGGGCCAGGGCGACCGTGAGGACCGGCAGGAACGGGATCGCCCAGCCGATCAAGCCGGGCCCGGCCAGCCACCAGGTGACCAGCCCGAGGACGCCGGCCACGGCCGCGTACGTCACCAGCGGGCGCAGGTAGCGCTGCTGGCGGCGCGACTTCAGCCACTGCGAGGCGGCGTGGAAGGCGAAGTAGCCGACCAGCCAGAACAGCCCGAGGACAAGGGCGTACGCAGCGCCCTCGCCGTCCCGGAAGCGCTGCCAGGTGCCGAGGAACCAGGGGACCGTCACCATCGCCCAGGCGCCGTGCTGGTTCGGCACCCAGCCGCTGGTCCCGTGCCGGCGGGCGCGGGTGTGGGTGCGGGGGGTGACGAGAGAGCTCACCCCGCCATTAAACCCGATGAGGCCTGGAGAAATGTGGGTGGGTTGTCGGCCACTGGGTCGTCGGTCACCGGGCCCGGACGCTGTGGGTGACGAGGTAGCTCCGGTCGCGGGCGACGATCTCGGTGGGGCCGACGTCGCGGCGCAGCGTCGGCAGGTAGGGCAGGTGGGCGTTGTAGACGCACCACAGGTCGCCGCCGGGCCGCAGCGCCCGCGCGGCGGTCCGGATCATCCGGAACGCCGGGGTGGAGTCCTTGGCGGTCCCGACGTGGAAGGGCGGGTTGCACACCACCAGGTCGAGGTCCGCGGCGGGCCAGTCGGCCAGGGCGTCGGCGCGGCGGACCGCGACGGTCAGACCGTTCGCCGCGGCGGTGGCCGCGGTGGCGGCGACGGCCGCCCGGGAGGTGTCGACGCCGGTGACCCGCCAGCCGTGCCGGGCCAGGGCCGCTGCGAGGATCCCCGAGCCGCAGCCGAGGTCGACCGCCCGGTCCGCGCCGGCGGCGGGCCGCAGGCCGTCGACCCGGTCGAGCAGCAGCCGGGTGCCCGGATCGAGCCGGTTGCCGGCGAAGGTGGCGCCGTACGTCACGACCGTCAGATCGGCCTCGGGCAGTGCCGCCGACCGTGGCCAGGCCGCCGCGGCGGTGCGGGCGGCGGGCAGCGGCGCGGCGGCGTGCAGCACCCGGCACTTGCGGACGCCGAGGCTGGCCCGGACCTCGGCGAAGTGCGCGGCGAGCACCTCGTTCATCCCGCGGGTCATGTGCTTCACCCGGGCCCCGGCGACGATCCGCACCTCGGGGTGACAGTGCGCGGCGACGGCCTCGACCAGCTCGTCGAGGGCGTTCAGGTTGGCCGGCAGGCGCAGCAGCACGAGGCGTACGTCGGCCAGCCCCGGGTCGTCCCAGGACTCCACCACCCGGGGCGCGACCGCCGCGCCGGCGTCGGTGGCACCGGCCGCCACGTCGAGCTCGTCGGCCAGCAGGTCGGCCCGGTGCAGGACCGTACGTCCCTGCCCGGCCAGGGCCACCGCGAGGGCGGGCGCGTCGAGGCAGAGCACCGGGGCATCGGCCCCACTCGTGGCGCCGGTCGCTGGGGTGCCGGTCGCCCGGGAGCCGGTCGGGGAGCCGTCGACCGTGGCCGCTTCGGTGAGGATCAGCTCGTCGACGGCGTCCGGGGTGTGCACGGGGCCAGCCTAGTGCCGGGCGGGCGGTAGCCCGACCTGTCGGAGCCACATGGTGCGGCGGGTGCCGGACGCGCGGCTGGTCCCGGGGGCCGGTCTGGCGGAGCGGACATGGGGAGGGCGCTCGGAGGACGTTCGTGAGGGCGGGAGTCCCTGCAGGTCGCTCGGGGGCGAGCGCTAATGTGCTGATCGTGGCGGGCGAAGTCCTTGAGGTCCATGTCATTGCCGACTCCACCGGGGAGACGGCGGCTCGCCTTGCCCGCGCGGCGCAGGCCCAGTTCCCGTCCCGACGCTTCCGGATCATCCGCCACCCGCGGATCAGCTCCGTCGAGAGCGTCGTCTCGGTCGTGGAGAGCCTCAAGGGTCGTACGGCCGCCAGGATCGTCATCACCACCCTGGTGAACCCGGACCTGCGCGACCTGGTCAACCGGGCCTGCGACGGGCTGGGCATCCGGCACTCCGACCTGCTCGGCCCGACCCTCGCCGCGATCGAGGAGATCACCGGCACCGAGGCCGACCTGGTGCCGATGCGTCCGGTCGGGGTCGAGGCTGACTACTTCACCCGCATCTCGGCGATGCAGTACGTCATCCAGCAGGACGACGGCCAGCACCTGGAGTCCCTCGGTCAGGCCGACATCGTCCTGCTCGGCGCGTCGCGCAGCGGCAAGACCCCGCTGTCGATGTACCTCGGCTACCTCGGCTACCGCACCGCCAACGTCCCGCTGGTGCTCGGCATCGACCCGCCGCCCCAGCTCGCCCTGGTCGACCGCTGGCGCCTGGTCGGGCTGACGATGGACCCCGAGCGGCTGGTCGAGATCCGCCGCGAGCGGATCGGCCGGCTCGGCATGGGCACCGGCCTGCGCTCCCGCAAGGACGGGTACGCCGACCTGGCCCGGGTGTACGACGAGGTCGACCAGATCGTCGCGATGGAGCGCCGGCTCGGCGCCGTGGTGGTCAACACCACCTCGGTCGCGCTGGAGGAGAACGCCGCGAAGATCATCGAGATCGCCGAGCGCCGGGCCCAGCAGGCCGGCGGCCACCTGCGGGAGATCCCCGGCGAGCCGCGGGCCACGCCGCGCTCGGCCCTGTCGGTCCGACAGGGCTCGCCTGCTCCGGCCTCCGAGGGGCCTGCTCCGGCCTCCGAGGCGCCGGCCCCCGCCGTCGGCGTGTCGGCCCCTGCTTCCGGCGTACCGGTCCCCACGTCGGGCGCCCGGAGGACCGCCTCGGAGGGCCTCCCCCCGTGCCCGTCGGAGCGCCCGGGCACCCCATGGCCGCCTCGAGAGGGGCATGGTCCGGCGCTCGCCTAGAGTGCTGATCACCGGCTGACCACCGGGCTGAACGTCGCCGGACATCGAGGTCCGGCACGAACGAGGAGAAGCTGATGACTGATCAGGCCCCACACAGCCGCTACATCTACGACCTCGCCGAGGGCAACGCTGACATGAAGCCGCTCCTCGGTGGTAAGGGCGCCGGTGTGGCCGAGATGTACCGGATCGGGGTTCCGGTCCCTGACGCGTTCACCGTCACCACCACCGCGTGCGTGGAGACCATGAAGACCGGTCAGTGGCCGGCGGCTCTGTGGAGCGAGATCGAGGAGGCGATGCACCGCCTCGAGGAGCGTACGGGCCGTACGCTCGGCGGGGCCGAGAAGCCTCTGCTGGTCTCCGTACGGTCCGGTGCCGTGCAGTCCATGCCCGGCATGATGGACACCATCCTCAACCTCGGCATCAACGACACCTCCGTCGAGGCGCTGGCTGCCGAGGCCGGCAACGCCCGCTTCGCGTGGGACTCCTACCGCCGCTTCATCCAGATGTACGGCGAGGTCGTCGAGGGCATCGCCCCGCACATCTACGAGGACGCCCTCACCGCCATGAAGCAGGCCAAGGGTGCCGCCAGCGACACCGACCTGAGCACCGAGGACCTGCAGGAGCTGGTGGCCGAGTTCAAGCAGCTCTCCACCGAGGCCCTGGGCGGCGCCTGGTCGACCGACCCGATGGAGCAGCTGCGCCGCGCCGTGGACGCCGTCTTCCGGTCCTGGAACAACCCGCGTGCCGAGGTCTACCGGCGCGCCAACAACATCTCCGCCGAGCTCGGCACCGCCGTCAACGTGATGCAGATGGTGTTCGGCAACATGGGCGAGACCTCCGCCACCGGGGTGTGCTTCACCCGCAACCCCTCCACCGGCGCGAAGGAGCTCTACGGGGAGTTCCTCACCAACGCGCAGGGCGAGGACGTCGTCGCGGGCATCCGTACGCCCCGGCCGCTGGCCGAGATGGAGCAGGTCCTCCCGGAGGCCTACCACCAGCTCCTGGACACCATGGACCGGATGGAGAAGCACTACCGGGACATGCAGGACATGGAGTTCACCATCCAGGACGAGAAGCTCTACATGCTGCAGACCCGCAACGGCAAGCGCACCGCGCGGGCGGCGATCAAGGTCGCCGGCGACCTGGTCGACGAGGGCATCATCGACAAGAACGAGGCGGTCCGCCGGATCGAGCCCAACCAGCTGGACCAGCTGATGCACCCCGGCATCGACCCCGAGGCCAAGCCCGAGCCGGTCACCGTCGGCCTGAACGCCTCCCCGGGCGCCGCGGTCGGCGTGGTCGTCTTCGACGCCGACACCGCCGAGGCGCGCGGCAAGGCCGGTGAGGACGTCGTGCTGGTCCGCTGGGAGACCACCCCGGACGACATCCACGGCGTCATCCAGGCCCAGGGCGTGCTGACCTCGCACGGCGGCATGACCTCCCACGCGGCGGTGGTCGCCCGCGGCATGGGCCGGCCCTGCGTCGCCGGCGCCCACGAGCTGTCCATCGACGCCGCCAACAAGGTCTTCTCGGTCAACGGTCGGACCTGGCACGAGGGCGACGTCATCTCCATCGACGGCACCACCGGCGAGGTGTTCGACGGGGCGGTGAAGCTGATCCCGCCGTCGATGAGCGAGGACTTCGAGCGGATCATCGGCTGGGCCGACGAGGTGCGGTCGCTGACCGTGCGGGCCAACGCCGACAACGGCCACGACGCCGCGAAGGCGCGCGAGTTCGGCGCCCAGGGCATCGGCCTGTGCCGCACCGAGCACATGTTCATGGATGAGATCCGGCTGCCCGCCGTGCAGCGGATGATCCTGGCCGACAACGAGGCCGACCGGGCCGCGGCGCTGGCCGAGATCCTGCCCCTCCAGCAGGCCGACTTCGAGGCGATCTTCGAGGCGATGAGCGGCCTGCCGGTGAACATCCGGCTGCTCGACCCGCCGCTGCACGAGTTCCTGCCCGGCCTGGTCGAGCAGAATCTCAAGGTCCAGGAGCTCAGGCTCACCGGCGCCCCCGCCGACGAACTGGCCAAGGAGGAGGCGCTGCTGGCCCGGGTGAAGAAGCTCTCCGAGGCGAACCCGATGCTCGGCACCCGCGGCTGCCGCCTGTCGCTGCTCTACCCGGAGATCCCGGACATGCAGACCAAGGCCATCGTCCGGGCCGCCGTCGCGGTCAAGAAGCGCGGCTTCGAGCCGATCATGGAGATCATGGTCCCGCTGGTCGCCTACCCGGAGGAGCTCAAGCGGCTGCGGGAGATCATCGTCCGGGTCGCCGACGAGGAGATCGCCGCCGGCGGGGTGCCGCTCGACTACACGGTCGGCACGATGATCGAGCTGCCGCGCGCCGCTCTGGTCGCCGACCAGATCGCCGACTACGCCGACTACTTCAGCTTCGGCACCAACGACCTCACCCAGACCGGGATCGGCCTGTCGCGTGACGACGCCGAGGGCTCGTTCCTCAACGCCTACATCGACAACGACATCATCCCGGCCAACCCGTTCGCCCAGATCGACCGGGACGGTGTCGGCGAGCTGGTCCGGATCGGCGTCGAGAAGGGCCGCAGCAGGAAGCCCGGCCTGAAGACCGGTGTCTGTGGTGAGCACGGCGGCGACCCGCAGTCGATCGAGCTGTTCAACGAGATCGGGATGAACTACGTGTCCTGCTCCCCGTTCCGCGTCCCGATCGCCCGCCTCGCCGCGGCCCGGGCGGCACTGGAGCAGCGCGCCTGAGCCGGCACGTCCGGACCATCCACGAGACATGCCCTGCACAGGTGGCGCCGCCCCCGCCGGGGAACCGGCCGGGGCGGCGCCACGCCCGTTCTCGGCGGGCTGCGTGCGTACGCAGGCGTGGATGGCGTCCGCCGGTCCGCGGGACGTACGGATCTGCTCGCCGATCGTGACCCCGGGCCCCTGTGGCGTCCGCCGGTCCGGGGGACGTACGTGCCCGGGTGGTCACGGTCGGGTCTCCATCGCCCGGTCATCCGTCCGGGCGGTTCGTGGCCTTCACTAGGATCACGGGAGTGCAGACACTGACCTACGCGGCACGGACCGACAAGGGACCGGTGCGCCAGGAGAACCAGGATGCGGTCCTGGCCGCGCCACCGGTGTTCCTCGTCGCCGACGGGATCGGAGGCCAGGCCGGCGGCGGACTGGCCAGCCGGGCGATCGTCGAGGAGTTCGGTTCACTGGTGGGCCGCGAGCTCGACGTCGACACCGTGTCCGCCGCGGTGCGGGCCGCCCACCAGCGGGTCGTCGCGCTGCACGATGACAACCCGGGGGCCGGCAGCACGCTCTGCGCGGTGGTCGGCGTCCGGGTGGCGGGCGAGGACACCTGGATGGTGCTCAACGTCGGGGACTCCCGGTGCTACCTGGTGAACGACGGACCGCAGGGCCGTGCGGTCAGCCAGGTCACCGTCGACCACTCGCTGGTGCAGGAAATGATCGATGCCGGCGTGCTGGACCCCCGGGAGGCCGAGCTGATGCCGCTGCGCAACGTGATCACCCGCGCGATGGGCTCGGAGCAGGAGTCCGAGGCGGACGTCCGGCTGCTGCCGGTGGTGCCGGGGCAGCGGCTGATGCTGTGCAGCGACGGTCTGGTGAACGCGGTCCCGCTGGCCGAGATCGAGGACGTCCTGATCGGCCGTCCGGAGGCGGAATCGGCCTGTCAGACGCTGCTCGATCTCGCGTTGGGTTACGGTGCTCGTGACAATGTGTCGGTAGTTGTCGTCGACGTACAGGATGGGTGATGACGGTTCAGGACCCGCAGCAGAGCAGCGACCCCCAGGGTGGGGCGACCATCGGCTCCTGGCGCGTCACGTACGCACCGGGTGACTGGGTGGTGCTCGCCGGCCCCGATGCTCTCGTCGTGATGCCCCCCGCCCCGGCCCGGGTGGCCGAGTTCGTCACCACGGTGTGGGAGAGCATCGTGCCGACCGTGTCGATCGACGACCTGGTCACCGAGCTGGGCCGTGCCGGGGTCACCGAGATGCCGGACATGGCGGCGCTGTTCTGGGACGCCGGGTCGATGCACAGCCTGGTGCGTGGCCGGCTGCAGGTGGTCGACACCGCCACCGGCGAGGTCATCGCCAGCGGCGAAGGCGTCCGCACCTGGAGCGAGAGCGGTCTGGGTGACGTCAGCTCCGTGCGGATCCAGGCCGCCGACGGGGGCCCCGATCCCGAGGATGCGCTGGTGCTGCCGCTGGTGGTCGGCGCGGTCCGCGCCCACTCCCTGCTGGTCGAGACCAGTCAGGACCGCCTGGTCACCGTCCCGGTCCCGCCCCCGCGGGCCGCAGTGGTCGAGCCGGCCGGTCCGGGCCGGACGACCGGAGCTCTCCCCACCGTCCCCGAGGCCCCTGCCGTCGACCATCCGGAGGCGGAGACCGAGCACGGGCAGGTCTACGACCCGATGCACCCCGAGAACGACGAACCCGCCCACCACACCGGTGCCCCGGCGGGTCTCGCACCCGTCCCGCCGGCACCGGCACCCGTCCCGCCGGCACCCGCCCCGGTTCCCGTCGTCCCCGTACCCGTCCCGCCGGCACCGGTCGCGCCGGCACCCGTCGGGCCGGACTCGGCCACCCAGGTGCTCGGTGGTGCGGCCGCCGAGGCCTCGACCCAGCTCCTCGACACCTCCGCCGCGGGCCAGCCGTCCGCCCCGACCGACCGGTCCGCCGCGGACCGCACCGGCGAGGGGCCGAGCGTCGAGCCGTCGCCGGTGATGGCCCTGTTGCGCCCGATCACCGGTGCCCCGGTGGCCGTCGACCGGATGGTGCTGATCGGCCGGGCGCCGAGCCCGGACCGTGCCGGCCCCGGCGTGGTGGCGAAGCTGATGACCGTGCCGAGCCCGTCGCACGACATCAGCCGTACGCACGTGAAGGTCGAGCCGGTGGGGCGTACGGTCCAGGTCACCGACCTGCACTCCACGAACGGCACCGTGCTGATCACCGGCCCGATCGGCGGGGACCCGTCGCTGGCCGGGCAGCGCCACCAGCTGGTCCCCGGCGAGCCGGTGGCCGTGCAGCCGGGGTGGATCCTCGACCTCGGGGACGGGGTCACGATCCTCATCGACCGCGCCTGACCATGGCCGGGCAACGGCACCGCGTGGACCGGGGAGTGCGACAGGGGTCCTTGCGGGAAGCCAATCTGGAACTGATCACCCGGCACGTCTTCGCCCACGGCGAGGACGGTGAGCCGATCTCCCGGGCGCGGCTCGCCGTGGAGGCGCGGATGACCCGGTCGACCTCCTCGCGGCTGGTCGACGCCCTGATCGAGGGCCGGATCATCGAGGCGCTGCCGCCGGTCAACACCGCCACCCGGGGGCGCCCTGCGGTGCCGCTGATCCCGGCCCGCAACTCCTACGTCGGGCTCGGGATGGAGATCAGCGTCGGGATGCTCGCCGCCCGGCTGGTCGACCTGTCCGGCCGGGTGCTGGCGGAGAGCCTCGACGAGGGAGCGCTGGTCGGCGCCGAGCCGGGCAAGGTGCTGCGCCACCTGGGCGTGATGATCCGCGAGATCCTCGACGACCTGGCTCCCGGCCTGGTGCTCGCCGGGGCGACGCTGTCCCTGCCCGGGCTGGTGGACCGGCGCGACGGCCGGCTGCTGGTCGCCCCGAACCTGGGCTGGACCGATCTCGACCCGTACCCGCTGCTGGCGCCGGTGATCGGTCCCGGGGTCGACTTCAGCATCGGCAACTCCGCGAACCTCGCCGCCCGGGCCGTCGCCCAGACCCGTCCGGGCCGGCCCGGCCCGTGGCCGAGCTTCGTCTACCTGCACGGCGAGATCGGCGTCGGCGCGGCGATCCGGCTGGACGGCCGCGAGTTCCTCGGCGCGCACGGCTGGGCCGGTGAGATCGGCCACATGACGGTCGACCCGGCCGGGCCGCCCTGCCGCTGCGGGTCGCACGGCTGCCTCGAGCAGTACATCGGCCGGCACAGCCTGCTGCACGCCGCCGGGCTGCCACCGCGGGCCTCGGTCCACACTCTGCTCGGCCGGGTGGAGAGCGGCGACCCGACCGCGGTGCAGGCGGTCGAGGCGGCCGGCCACGCGCTCGGGTCGGTGCTGTCCGGGGTGGTGAACCTGCTCGACCTGCCCACCCTGGTGCTCGGCGGCGACCTGGCGGTGATCGGGGAGCACCTGCGTGCCCCGATCGCCGAGGAGATGCGCCACCGGCTGCTGTCCGACCCGCTGGCCGCCCCCGAGGTGGTGCTCGCGCCGATGGGGCCGGCCCTGTCGGCCACCGGTGCCGCGTACGAGGCGCTCGACCGGGTGATCCTGGACCCGGCGCGGTGGCTGCGTGGCGAGGACGACCCGCAGCGTCCCGGCGAGGACGGGCAGCCGGACGGTGACGATGCCGATGCGGATGCCGACGTTCCGTACGGTGACGGTGACGATGCCGAGGTCGTGGAGCATGCCGATGCCGACGTCGCGGATGACCGTGCCGAGCCGGGTGCGGACGGCAGCGAGGACGCCGGGACGCCCACGGATCGGGGGCCTGCCACCGCCCCCTCGGTGTGGCGTTAGGCTCGGACCATGCTGCTGTCGGACGGTGATATCGCCGCGGAGATCGAGTCGGGACAGATCTGCCTGGACCCGTACGACCCGGCGATGATCCAGCCTGCCAGTGTCGACGTACGGCTCGACAAGTTCTTCCGGATCTTCCAGAACCATCGCTACCCGAACATCGACCCCGCGGTCGAGCAGGCCGAACTGACCCGGCTGGTGGAGCCCGAGGGCCCCGACGAGCCGTTCATCCTGCATCCGGGGGAGTTCGTCCTCGCCTCGACGTACGAGGTAATCACCCTCGGCACCACGCTCGCGGCACGGCTGGAGGGCAAGTCGTCGCTCGGCCGGCTGGGACTGCTCACGCACTCGACGGCCGGCTTCGTCGACCCCGGCTTCAGCGGGCACGTCACGCTGGAGCTGTCGAACGTCGCGACGCTGCCGATCAAGCTGTGGCCGGGGATGAAGATCGGCCAGCTGTGCTTCTTCCGGCTGTCCTCACCCGCGTTGGCGCCGTACGGGTCGACGAAGTACGGCTCGCGCTACCAGGGCCAGCGCGGCCCGACCCCGAGCCGCTCGTACCTGAACTTCCACCGCACGCCGATCGCCTGATCCCGGACGGGGAACCCGCTGCGGCTCACCTGATCCCGTGACGGGACCTCGTACGGCGCGGCTGATCCCGCGCGGCGCCTCAGGCGGACGCCGGGGCGTCGAGCGGTCGGCTCAGGCCGAGCAGCATCGCCACGCAGATGGAGACGTCCAGCTCGTCGTGCGGGGCGGCCGTCCTCTGGGCGGCTGCCCCGGGTGCGGGCGCGGGTGACTCGTCCCGGGTCTCCGGGATCTCGGGGGGCTCTGCGGTCTCCGGAGACTCCCGGATGCGGCCGAAGAACGCCCTGCGGATGGCCGACCCGAAGCGCCAGCAGTTGAGCTGCGTGGCCAGCCGGTGCGGATCCACCAGCCACTCCCGGCCGTGTTCGGCGGCGAGCGTGGCCAAGCCACCGGCGAGCTCCTTGTCGAACTGTGTGGCACCCTCGGTGACCATGGTGCGCAGCTCGTCGTGACGCATGGCGTGGAACGCCAGCGAGGCGGGGACGTCGCCGTCCACCGCGTCCTGCCCGGCCAGCGCGGTGAGGAAGGTGGTGAGCGCCTCGTCGAAGCTCCCGTCCCGAGGCAGCGGGGCCGGCTGCGGTGCCATGTGTCGGTTGATCAGCAGCCGGATGAACTCCGCCCGGCTGCTGAACGCGTAGTGGAAGGACGCCAACGGCATCCCCGCCTCGGTGACGACGGCGCGGGTGGTGGCTCCCTCGAGCCCCACCCGGGCGATCACCCGTTCGCCGGCTTCCAGGAGCAGCTCCCGTCGCCGGTCGACACGCAGGTTCGGCATTTCAGGACTCCTCGGACCTCGGCCCCCAGCCGCGGAATCGACGCTTGTCAGCACTTTGTATCGTACCGTCCGGAGCGGTCGGAGGGCACATTCACGGTCAGATGCACCCGGCCCGGGGTCCGCTGCCCGGGTCGGGCCCGAAGGACACCGGGGCCCCGAACGCCGCCCGGCGCGCCACCCGGGCGAAGGCCCGCAGCAGACCACGGCCGAACGCGAGCACGAGCACCGCGGTGACCACCCCGCGGGGCAGGTCCCAGCCCAGTGAGGTGGCCACCCAGAACGCCAGGTAACGGGCCGCGTTGGCGGCGACCGGATCGCCGGGGACGTACGACAGGCCGGTGCCGTTGGTGGTGAACGGCCAGAACCACAGGTTCATCACCGCGCCGTACGCCAGGCCCGCCACCAGGCCGTACGCCGCGAGCAGCGCCACGTGCCGGTGCCGGACCGTGCCGGGCAGGCGCCCGGCGCCGGGCAGCAGCCCGGCGAACGCGCCGACCCAGCCGGCCGCGAACATCTGGAACGGCAGCCACGGCCCGACCCCGGCGGTGATCAGGCCGCCGGCGACGATGGCCAGGGCACCCAGGACGAAGCCGAAGCCCGGCCCGAACGCGTATCCGGCGAGCACCAACAGGAAGAAACTCGGCTCCAGCCCGGCGACGCCAGGGGAGATCGCCCGCAACCCGGCCCCGACCGCGGTCAGCATCCCGAGCAGCGCGACGACCTTGGCGTCCATCCCGCCCTCGGACAACTGGGCCAGCACGACGCCCGCCAGCAGGGGCAGCACCAGGACGAACAGCCAGGGCGCGTCCTGGCTGTGGCTGACCGCGCTCGCGCCACCCGCCTGGGCGACCGGGGCGAGGAACGGCCAGGCGAAGCCGAGCAGCCCGACCAGCGAGGCCGCCACCAGCACCGCGGTCGACCGGGCGCCGAGGACGATGAGCGTACGGCGCGGTGCCGACGCTCCGGTGGCCGCACGCGCCCCGTCGTTCGGCTCCGGTGCTGTGTCGTTCGGCTCCGGTGTCGTGGTGCCGTCGGGGCCGTCGGCAGTGCCGCCCGGTTGCCGGGTCATGCCGCCGCCCGGGCGGCGGAGACCTGGCCCACCGTGAGGTAGGGGAGGGGTGCGAGGACCTTCGCCACCTGTGGGGCGAACATCGGGGATCCGGTGACCACCCGCTGGGCCGGCCCGTCCGCCACCACCTCGCCGTCGGCCAGGACGACCACCCGGTCGGCCACCGCCGCGACCACCTCGACGTCATGGGTGGACAGCAGGATGCCGTGGCCCTCGGCAGCGAGGCGGGCCAGTTCGGCGCACAGCCGCTCCTTGGCGGTGTAGTCCAGGCCCCGGGTCGGCTCGTCGAGGAGCAGCAGCGCCGGGGCGCCGCTGAGGACGACGGCCAGCGCGAGGCACATCCGCTGCCCCTCGGACAGGTCGCGGGGGTGGCGGTCGGCGGGCACGTCGGGAGCCAGCTCGGCCAGCAGCGCCGCAGTGGTGCCCGGTGCCGCGTCGATGTCGCGGTCGGCCGTGGCGCATTCCTCGGCGACGGTCGAGGCGTACAGCAGGTCGGCCGGGTCCTGGGGCACCATGCCGACCCGCCGGACCAGCTCGTGGGGGGCGGCCCGCCGCGGCACCAGGCCGTCGACGTCGACCGTCCCGGTGGTGGGGGCGGTCAGCCCGGCCAGCACCGACAACAGGGTCGACTTGCCCGCGCCGTTGCGGCCCATCAGGGCGCAGATCTCGCCGGCCCGGGCCTCGAAGTCGAGGCCGCGCAGGGCCTCCACCCGCCCGTACCGTACGGACAGGCCGTCGGCGTGGGCGAGCACCCGGCCCGGAGCAGCAGGCCCCTCGAGGCGCTGCGGCGGCACGTCGGGCAGCTGGGCCCGTAGTGCCCGGGCGTGGCGCCGGGCGTCGCGGACCGACAGCGGCAGCGGGTCCCAGCCGGCGAGCCGGCCGAGCCGGACGATCGGGGGCACCACGGTGGCCGAGGCCATCACCTCCCGGGGGTCACCGGCCCGGACGATCCGGCCGGCGGCGATCTCGGCGACGGTGTCGGCGTACTGGATCACCCGCTCCAGCCGGTGCTCGGCCATCAGGACGGTCATCGCGAGGTCGTCGACCAGGCGGCGGACGGCGGCCAGCACCTCCTCGGCGGCCTGCGGATCGAGCGCCGAGGTCGGCTCGTCCAGGACCAGGATGCGCGGGTGTGCCGTCAGCGCTGCGCCGATCGCGACACGTTGGGCCTGCCCGCCGGACAGTGTGCCGAGCGGGCGGCGGCGCAGGTCGGCCAGGCCGAGCAGGTCGAGGGTCTCCTCGACCCGCACCCGCATCGTCTGGGGGCCGACGCCGAGGGACTCCATGGTGTAGGCGAGCTCGTCCTCGACGGTGTCGGTGACGAAGGTGGCGGCCGGGTCCTGCCCGACCAGACCGACGACGTCGGCCAGGTCGCGGGGCTGCCAGCAGGAGGTGTCACGCCCGTCGACCCGTACGCTGCCGGTCAGCAGGCCGCCGGTGAAGTGCGGCACCAGCCCGTTCGCCGCGCGCAGCAGGGTCGACTTGCCCGACCCGGTGGGGCCGACGAGCAGGGCCAGCTCGCCCTCCTCCAGGTGCAGGTCGACGTCGTCGAGGGTCGGGGCGCCGGAGCCGCTGTAGCGCAGCGAGACGTGGTCGAAATCGAGCATCACGGGACCACCTCCGTGGTCGGTACGGTCGGGGTGCGGGAGGCCTGGGGAGCCACCGGGTCGTCGGGGGCCGCGGGCGTCGCCGGGTGACGGAAGGCCTGGGGTGTCGCCGGGTCGCCGGGGGCCGCGGGGGCGATCGGGGCGCGAGGATCCGGCTCGGGGACGGTGGCGTACGGCGGATCGGGCGCCACCACGGCGGGCAGCAGCCCGATCAGCACCGCGGTGAGCGGCACCGGGTGCAGCGGGGGGACCGACAGGGCGCTCGGCATCGTGAGCCCGCCGACCCCGCGCAACGAGCACCACAGCAGCGTGCCGGCGACGACGACACCCGAGCCGGTGACGAGCCATTCGGGCAGCGCCCAGGGATCGGGCCGGTAGCGGGTGCGGATCGCCCGGGAGCGGCCGACCAGCAGTGCCGCGGTGACGAGGGCGGTGCCGCCGAGGACGCCGCCCAGCGACAGGGCCGGGGCGATCGAGGCGGACAGCAGCCCGTAGAGGCCGATCAGCAGGCCCAGCGAGCCGAGCACGCTGAGCCCGCTGACCAGCCGGCGCCGCCGGCCGAGGTGGCGCATCCGGCCGTAGCCGCGGGCGTCCATTGCGGCGGCGAGGTCGACGGAGCGGTCCAGGGCGGACTCCAGCACCGGCATCGCCGTGGTCCGGAAGAAGTCGCGGGCCCGCACCTGGCGTCCGCGCAGCCGGCGGGCGTTGTGCACCCGGCGGGCGTCGACGACGAGCTGCGGGGCGAAGGTGAGGGCCACCACCAGGGCGACCTGCACCTCGTAGAGGGCCGCCGGGGCGAGACGCAGCATCCGGCGCGGGGCGGCCAGCGCGTTGGCGGCGCCGAAGCAGACCAGGATGACCGCCAGCTGCCCGCCGGCGTACAGCGAGGACAGCAGCGCCTCCCAGGTGACCTCGCCGCCGAGCTTGATCCCGATCACCCAGTCCGGCAGGGGGACGAGCGGCAGGTCGACCAGGACATGGGTGCCCTGGGTCTGGGTGGCGAGGACGGCCTGGAACAGCACCCGCAGGGCCAGCACCACCAGGGCGATCCGGACGAAGAGGGCGTACGCCCTGGCCCAGGGGGCGTCGGTGCGCTTCAGCGTCACCACCAGTCCGGCGACCAGCGCCAGCAGGACGAGCAGCACCGGGTTGTCGGTGCGGCTCGCCGCCACGCCGAGGCCGAGCGCCCAGGACCACCACGCCGCCGGGTGCAGGTCCCGGGGGTGGCGTGGGTCGTGGGCGCCGGCTGGCCGGCCGATGGTCACGGGCAGGTGTCCTGACGGGTGCTGGTGGTGGCTGGGGTGGCGCGTGTCGCGGCCGCTGGGGTCGTGATCGTGGCGGTGCGTGGCGCGGGGGTCGCGGCCGTGGCGCTGGGTGTCGTGATCGTGGCTGTCGTGATCGTGTCCGCGGACCCGGGCGTCAGGCCGTACGCCGCTTGCGGGCGACGACGATGCCGGCACCGGCCAGGACGACGACGATGCCGCCGACCACGATCCAGGCCCAGACCGGGGTGCCCTTGGCGACATTGCCGGCCGGCGCGGTCAGCTCGGCGACGACGCCGGGATCGGTGGCCGGCACGTTGATGTCGGCGACCGGGTCGCCACAGCCGTTGGCCGGGTAGCCGGCGACGCCGCAGATCATCCCGGCGGAGTCGGCCCGGACGGTGGTGGCGGTCTGCAGCACCTGGGTGGCGGTCGCGGTGGTCGGGGCGACGACGCAGGTCGCGGTCACCGTGCCCGGGGCCGAGCCGCGCGGGGCGTCCTCGGCGGTGCCCGGGTCGATGACCACGGCGACCCGCTTCTGCCCGTCGACCGGATGCACCTTGCCGCAGATCCCGTTGAAGTCGGGGCCGGTCCGCGGCGGGCGGCTGGTCGTCATGCCGGCCACGGCGTAGCGCCACCCCTGCACCGACCCGTCGGCCGGATCCGTGGTGCCCGGGGAGCCCTGGGCGAAGGCCCACTGGCCGTTGTCGACCTGGTAGAAGCCCCAGAACCGGTAGCCGTCCTCGGCGCGTGCCACACCGGTGCCGAACGGGGCGACCAGCAGGGCGAGCGCGGCGAGTGCGACAAGCACCCAGCGACGCAGGGACGAGGGATGACGTACGGACATCGGGCCTCCTGGCGACGATGTGGATGCGCGCAGGCCAGGACGGCCGGCTCTCTCGCAGTCCACGACGAGTTCATGAGCAGCCCACGGTCCGGTCATCCGGCTCGCCCCGGTGCCGCCGGCAGCGTCGTCGCCGGGATCCGGTGGTGGGGCCTACGGTTGCGGGTCAGCGCCGGCATTCGACCGGCTTTCCCGGGCAGTGGGACTTCCGGGTGATGAGTCTACATAACGTCGTAGACGATGACTCCCTGCCGGTCTACCGTGGCCCGGTGTCGCCCCTCGAAATGATCGTGATCGTCGCGGCCGGCCTCGCCGCGGGCACCATCAACACCGTGGTCGGGTCGGGGACGTTGATCACCTTCCCGACCCTGCTGTTCCTCGGCTACCCGCCGGTGGCCGCGAACATCTCCAACAGCCTCGGCCTGAGCTTCAGCGGTCTCACCGCCGCGCAGGGCGCCCGGCAGGAGATGCCTGCGGTCGGGCCGGTCGTCCGGCTGATGCTGCCGCTGCAGCTGCTCGGGTCGGCTGTGGGCGCCGGCCTGCTGCTGGTGCTGCCGCCGCAGGCGTTCGCCGCGATCGTGCCGGTGCTGATCGTCCTCGCCGCCCTGCTGGTGATCTTCGGGCGACGGATCAACAGCTGGATCGGGGCCCACCACGCGGACGCCGAGCTGACCGGCGGGCGCCGCAGCGGGCTGATGGTCGGCGCGCTGTTCACCGGCATGTACGGCGGCTACTTCGGTGCCGCGCAAGGGGTCTTGCTGATCGGCCTGCTCAGCGCCCTGACCGGGCTGTCGCTGCTGCGGATCAACGTGGTGAAGAACATCCTCGCCCCGGCGGCGAACTTCCTCGCCGCCCTGGTCTTCCTCGTCGTCGCCTGGCACCAGGTGCGCTGGGAGGTCGCCGGGCTGCTCGCCGTCGGCGCGCTCGGCGGCGGCTGGCTGGGCGCCCGGATCGGCCGCCGGCTGTCGCCGACCCTGCTGCGGGTCTTCATCGTGCTGGTCAGCGTGGTGGCGGTGGTGAAGCTGGTCTGGTTCAGCTGACGGCTCAGCCGGCGGCGCCGGCCAGCACCGCTCGGCTGCGGGACAGCCCCAGTCGGGTGGCGCCGGCCTCGACCAGGGCGAGGGCGGTCGGGTAGTCGCGGATGCCGCCCGAGGCCTTGATGCCGAGCCGATCGCCGACCGCCGCCCGGATCACCTCGACCGCGTGGACGGTCGCCCCGCCGCTGGGGTGGAAGCCGGTGGATGTCTTGACGAGGTCGGCCCCGGCCCGCTCGCAGGCGGCGCAGGCGGCGACGATCCGCTCGTCGGGCAGGGCGGCGGTCTCCAGGATCACCTTCAGCACGACCGGGGCCGGCACCGCCTCCCGGACGGCCCGGACCTCCTTCTCGGTGTGCGCCTCGTCGCCCGCCAGCAGCCGGCCGATGTCGATCACCATGTCGATCTCGTCGGCGCCGGCGGCCACCGCCGCGGCGGCCTCGGTCGCCTTGACCTGCGGGGTGTGCTGGCCCGAGGGGAACCCGGCGACGGCGGCCAGGTGCAGCTGCGGCGGCAGGACGGCCAACGGGAGGCGGGCGGGCGACACGCAGACCGACCAGGTGCCCAGTCGGGCGGCCTCTTCGACCGCCGCGGCCACATCGGCGTCGGTGGCGGTGGGGGACAGCAGGGTGTGGTCGATCATCCGTGCCAGGGTGATCCGGGTCAGCTCCATGCCATCAGCGTCGCACACGCCTCCGACACCGGGCGGGTAGGTTGGCGCCAGCCCGTACGTATCTCCCGACCCTGACCCGCAGGAATCCGATGCTCCTCGTCGACCCGCCGCTGTGGCCCGCCCACGGCACGATGTTCTCCCACCTGGTGTCCGACACCTCGTTGGCCGAGCTGCACGCCTTCGCCGACCGGATCGGTGTGTCCGCGCGGGCCTTCGACCGCGACCACTACGACCTGCCGGCCTCGCACTATCCGGCCGCCGTGGCCGCCGGGGCGCGCGAGGTCAGCCCGACCGAGGTGGTCCGGGCCCTGCGTCGGGCCCGGCTGCGCCGGCCCAAGCCGCAGGTGCTGGCCGCCGCCCGACGCCGCGACGACCGGCTCCGGGCCGGCTGGGCCGCCCTGCTGCCGCACGCCGTCGATCTCGGCGAGGAGCTGCTGGACCGCTGGTCCCAGCCGCATCGGCGCTACCACACCCCGCAGCACCTGGCCGAGTTGCAGCAGGCGATGGACGGGCTGGTCGCCGACCTGCGCCACGGCGCCGACCCGGGACGTACGCTCCGGCTGGCCGCCTGGTTCCACGACGCCGTGTACGAGTGCCGCCCGGGGGAGGACGAGGAGGCCTCGGCCCAGCTCGCCGAACGGTCGCTCGACGGGCTCGTCCCGGCCGCCGAGGTCGCCGAGGTGGCCCGGCTGGTGCGGCTCACCGCCGACCACACCCCGGCGGACGACGACCCGGCCGGCAACGTCCTGGTCGATGCGGACCTTGCCATCCTCGGTGCCGACGACGCCCGCTACCTGGAGTACTCCCGGCAGGTCCGGGCGGAGTACCAGCGGGTGTCGGCCGAGGACTTCCGCCGCGGCCGCCTCGCCGTGCTGCAGCACCTGGACGGTCTGGACCCGCTGTACCGTACGCGACCCGCGCGGGCCTGGTGGACCGATCCGGCGCACACCAACATCGCCGCCGAACAGCACCGGCTCGAGCAGCAGGCCCCGCCGGACGCGGCGCCCGGAGCCGCACCGGCAGCGGAGTAGCCGCTCGGCCCATCGGGGCCGTCGGGCCGACGGGTGCCCGGCCCGGCCTGTCGATCCGGATCCGGGCGCCGCCCCGTGCCCAGCGATCAGGCCGGAGTCGGACGCGGCACCGGGGCCAGCGGGAGCCGTACGGTGAAGGTCGTCCAGGTGTCGGGATGCTGGGCCGCCGGGCCGGACAGGTCCTCGGCACAGCGGGAGGTCACCGTGACCTGCCCGCCGTGCGCGGCGACGACGGCGGCCACGATCGACAGGCCCAGGCCGGTGCTACCACCGTTGTGCGCCGCCGAGGCGTCCCGGATCCGGGCGCGTGAGGAGTCGGCCCGGACGAACCGGTCGAAGACCTGTTTGATCATCGCGTTGGGGATCCCCGGCCCGTTGTCGTGCACGGTGAGCACCGCCTCGCGTACGGTCCCGGGGGACGGCTCCCCGAACGCCGCGGTCCGGGCCTGTGTCCCGATCATCGGGGGTGCCGCGGCGACCGTCACCCGGGTCATCACCCGGGTGCCGGGCGGAGTGTGCGTCCGGGCGTTCGCCAGCAGATTGGCCACCACCTGGTGCAGCCGGCGGTGGTCGCCGATCACCGTCACCGGGTCGGTCGGGACGTCCAGCGACCAGCGGTGGTCGGGGCCGGCCGCCTGGGCGTCGGTCACGGCGTTGACGACGATCTCGGTGAGATCGACCGGCTCGACCTCCGGTGCGACCTGGTTCTCCAGCCGGGCCAGCAGCAACAGGTCCTCGACGAGGCCGGACATCCGCTCGGCCTCGGCATCGATCCGGTCCAGGAAGTGCGCGATCTGGGCGGGCATGGTCGCCCGCCCGCGCCGGGTGAGCTCGGCATAGCCGCGGATCGCCGCGAGCGGGGTGCGCAACTCGTGGGACGCATCGGCGACGAACCGGCGGACCTTGGACTCCGAGATCTGGCGGGCCTGCAGGGCGGACTCGACGTGACCCAGCATCTGGTTGAAGGCGTCGCCCACCTCGGCCACCTCGGCGGCGTGGGCGTAGCGCGGCGCCGGGACCCGCAGCCCCAGGTCGACGTTGCCGTGTTCCAGCGGCATGGCGGAGACCTCGCGCGCGACCGCGGCCAGGTCGGTCAGCGGCCGCGTCTTGCGCACCACGACGACGTAGACGGTGATCACGCTCGCCGCGGTGGCCAGGACGGACAGGATCGCGACGGTCCAGACCAGTTTGATCACCGCCGACCGCGTCTCGGTCAGCGGGAGACCCACGACCACCACATCGCGGTGATCGGTGACGGCCATCGCCCGGTAGGGGCCGAGCTGGTCCAGGACGAGGCTGTGGGCCCCGGAGTCCGGCGCCACGGCGGAGAGCGCGACCAGTGCCGCCTCGCTCGGGACCGGCCGGATGCCCTCCGGGGTGAGCATGCCCTGCTGGGCGATCTTGGTCGGCGGCACGACGACGACCACGGTGCCGATCGGCTGACCGGGCAGGTCCACCCCGCCGGGGTAGCCCTGGCCGGGATTGTTGACGGCGTTCTGCTGGCGGGTCAGCACGCCGGCGAGGCGGTCGTCGAGCTGGCGCATCAGCACGCGCTGGGCGACGATCGTCGTGACCAGGCCGAGAGTGATGGCGACCAGCGCGATGATGACGCTGACCTGCACCACCAGCTGGCGGGCCAGGGTGCCGCGGGCGGGGAGCGTGACGGCCAGCCGGTGGCTGCCGGTGTCCTCCAGGGCCCGGGCCGGCCGGTCACCCATCGGCCCGGTCGCTCTTCGGCCCCTCACCCCTCGACCCGGTCATGTGCTCAGTCATCTGCCCGGTCACGGGTCCGGTCGCTCATCTGCCCGGTCACTCGTCGGCCGGGCGCAGCATGTACCCCGCGCCGCGCAGGGTGTGGATCATCGGCTGGCGCCCGACATCGATCTTCTTGCGCAGGTAGGAGATGTAGAGCTCGACGATGTTCGCCTGGCCGCCGAAGTCGTAGTTCCAGACCCGGTCGAGGATCTGCGCCTTGCTCAGCACCCGGCGCGGGTTGTGCATCAGATAGCGGAGCAGCTCGAACTCGGTGGCGGTGAGGTGGATCGAGTCGCCCCCGCGGGTGACCTCGTGGGAGTCCTCGTCCAGGGTCAGGTCCCCGACGACGAGGGTGGAGGCGTTCAGCGCCTGCGAGGCGCCGGTCCGGCGCAGCAGGGCGCGCAGCCGGGCGATCACCTCCTCGAGGCTGAACGGCTTGGTGACGTAGTCGTCGGCGCCGCTGGTGAGGCCCTCGATCCGGTCGGCGACGGCGTCGCGGGCGGTCAGGAAGATCACCGGGAGGCCCGGCTGGTCGTCGTGGATGCGGCGCATCACCTCGAGGCCGTCGAAGTCCGGGAGCATGATGTCGAGGACCGCCGCGTCGGGGCGGATCTCGTGGGCGACCTGTACGGCCTCCTGACCGCTGGCGGCGGTCCACACCTCCCAGCCCTCGTAGCGCATCGCCATCGAGAGCAGCTCGGTCAGCGCCGGCTCGTCGTCCACCGCGAGGATACGGATGGGCGAGCCGTCGGGACGGGACAGAGTGCCGTGGGAACGGTCGGTCATAGTCAGAGACTGCCACGGCGAACGATGGGTGGGGCCAATAATCCTGTGGGTGAGCTGTGAGCGGGGTGTGTGTCTGGTCGAGCGTCGCGGCCGGACACGGCCGGAAGGGGTGTCGAGGGGGACCCCTCCCCTCTAATGTGGGCCCGTGGAGATTTCTGGTCCCGAAGGGATGTTCGACGTGCGTGCCGAGATCGAGCGCCTGCGCGACCGCGTCTACGAGCTGGAGCAGCAGGTCGCCTGGCTGCTGGGGCGTGCCGGTCGCGACGCCAGCGAGAAGTCCCTGGGGGAGGCGGTGCAGGAAGCACTCGTCCACCGCAGCTACATCGATGCCGTGATGCTCTACCGCGAGCGCACCGGGGCGGGGCTGGCCGAGGCCAAGCAGTACGTCGACCGGATCCGCAGCACCGGTGTGCTCGGCAACGAGGACGAGGCGATCGCCGTCACCGGCCAGAGCCTGGCGGCCGCCGAGGCGACCGATCGGCCGGGCGCCACCGAGGCCGGCTCCGTCGACGCATAGCTCTGCCGGCTCCGGCCGGGCTCAGTTCCGGTTCCGGGTGCGGGGCCCGGCTCCGGGTCCGGTCCGCGCCGCGGTCAGAGGTCCTCGACGACGACAGTGATCTCGTCCTCGCCCGGGTAGGCCAGGGTCACCTGCTGGCCGACATGCAGGTGCCGGCCGCGACGGGTCTCCACCTCCCCGTCGACGCGTACGTAGCCGCCCTGCACCAGTTCGCGGGCCTCGGCGCCGGACTCCGCCAGGTTGGCCCACTTGAGGAACTGGCCGAGCTTGATGGTCTGCTCGTCGGCCGCGCTGCTGATCGGGTCGTCGGCTGCGCCGGGCGGGGTGTCCTGCGGGTCCTGGCCGGGGGTGCGGGGGCCGGATGTGCTCTGCATGCGCCCATTGTCGCCGACCTGCGCCCGACCTGCCGCCGACCGCCGACGTGGCCGGGCTGCCCGGCCGCATCGGCCATACCGGGCCGGCTGCCCGGGCCGGCTGCCCACGACCACGGCCACGGCCACGGACCCACGATCACGGTCCCAGGATCACGGTGGTGTCACTAGGCTCGGTGGCATGACTGTCGCGGCCCGTACGCTCCTCGACGACCTCGGCGCGCCGGTGCCGCTGCCGGCCGACGGGCCGCGCCGGATCGTCTCGCTGGTGCCGTCGTTGACCGAGGCGATCGCCACGACGCTCCCGGAGCGCCTGGTCGGTGCCACGGATTGGTGCACCCGGCCGGCCGACCTGCGTGTGGCCCGGGTGCGCGGCACCAAGAACCCCGATCTGGCCGCGATCGCCGCCCTCGAGCCGGATCTCGTGGTGTGCAACCAGGAGGAGAACCGCCGCCTCGATGTGGAGCGCCTCCGGGAACGGGGGATCCCGGTCTGGGTGACGGTGATCGAGTCGGTGGACCAGGCCATCGCGTCGATGCGACGGCTGTTCGTGGCGGCGCTGGGCGTCGGGGAGCCGGGCTGGCTGGTGGAGGCGGCCCGGGTCTGGGGCCCGTCCGGCGACACCGGGTCAGCTGTCGCCGGCGATGCCGGCGCGGAGTCTGCAGACGTGGAGTCGGCTGGCTCGGAGTCTGTCGGCGTGGAGTCCACCGGCCCGGAGTCTGTCGGCGTGGAGCCGACCGGCTCGGAGCCCACCGGCCCGCAGCCGACGGCATCGCGTCCCACGGTGGCCATCGCGATCTGGCGTGATCCGTGGATGGTCGTCGGTGGGCGTACGTACACCTCGGACGTGCTGGAGCGACTCGGCTTCGCGAACGCGTTCGGCGGTGCCGACCGCTACCCGCACGTCGACGTCGCGGCCATCCGGGCCGCCGCCGATCTGGTGCTGCTGCCCGACGAGCCGTACGCGTTCGGCCCCGACGACGGGCCCGAGGTCTTCCGCGGCGGCGAGCATCCGGTCCCGAGCGTCTGCCTCGACGGGCGCAGCATCACCTGGTACGGCCCGGCGATGGTCGGGGCGCGCCGCTACCTGGAGGAGATCCTGGCCCCCTGGCGCTGACCGGGCCGTGGTGCTCCGGTGGCCGGTCGGCCCGGGGTGGTTCCGGTGGCCGGTCGGCCGGGGGGCCGTCGGTCGGGGGGCCGTCGGTCGGTGGTCCGTTGATCGGCATGGTGCACCGTCGGTCGGGGCTGGCCGCGTCGGCCGGTGGCGACTAACGTGCAAGCTGTCCGCACCGACAGGAGGCCAGATGTCCACCACCGTACGTGCCTGGGGAGCGCCCGGGGCCGGCAAGCCACTCGAGCCCTTCACCGTGGAGCGTCGCGACCTGCGCCCCGATGACGTCCGGATCGACATCTCCTACTGCGGCATCTGCCACTCCGATGTCAGCACGGTCACCGGTGAGTGGGGGGAGCGGCAGTGGCCGCTGGCGCCCGGCCACGAGATCGTCGGCGTCGTCTCCGCGGTCGGCTCCGAGGTGACCGGGTTCCGGGTGGGCGATGTGGCCGGTGTCGGCTGCATGGTCGACTCCTGCGGGGAGTGCGAGTACTGCCTGGCGGGGGAGGAACAGTTCTGCGACCGCCGCGTCCTCACGTACGGCCAGACGATGCCCGACGGCGAGTACACCCAGGGTGGCTACGCGCAGCAGATCGTCGTCCGGGAGGCGTTCACGGTCCATGTCCCCGAGACCCTGCCGCGGGAGATGGCCGCGCCGCTGCTGTGCGCCGGGATCACCACCTACTCCCCGCTGCACCACTGGGGGATCGGCGAGGGCAGCCGGGTCGCCGTCGTCGGGATGGGCGGGCTGGGCCACATGGGCGTCCAGATCGCCGCGGCGATGGGCGCCGAGGTCACCGTGCTCTCGCACAGCCCGTCGAAGAAGGCCGATGCGCTCCGGTTCGGTGCCACGGACTACGTCGCGACCTCCGAGGAGGGCGCCCTGGCCGGTGCCCGGCGCCGCTTCGACTTCGTGCTCAACACAGTCGCTGCTCCGCTGGATTTCGCCGCGTACCTGAGCACCCTGCGGGTCGACGGGGTGATGTGCAACGTCGCCCTGCCGCAGCAGCCGTTCGAGGCGCCGGTGCGGATGTTCACCAACCAGCGGCGCTCCTTCGTCGGGTCGCTGATCGGCGGGATCGCCGAGACCCAGGAGATGCTCGACTTCTGCGCGGAGAACACCATCGGCGCCCAGGTCGAGGTCATCGCGGCCGACCGGATCAACGAGGCGTACGACCGGATGATGCGGTCGGACGTGAAGTACCGCTTCGCGATCGACGCCTCGACCTTCTGACCCGGCTGTCCGCCCGGTCCACCCGGCCCCCGTTGTCTGAACCGATCCGCCGGCCTGTCCGGCGTCCCCGTTCGTACGCCGCGGCCCCACCTCCCGCTCGGGTGAACGGGAGGTGCGGCCGCGAGTCGTGGGTCGGTACGCCGTGATCAGTACGCCGTGATCAGTGCACCGCAGGCGGCGCGTCCTGATCGGTGGGGCGTGATCAGCCGGCCCTGATCAGCGGGCGGTGATCAGACGGTCTCCAGTTCCGGGTCGTCGCCCTGGACCCGGGCGGGCGTGGTGTCCGCGTCCAGGGTCCGCCCGGCGGTCTCCCGGGACAGCAGCACCGCGCCGACGGCCAGCGCGAACAGGGCGATCAGGTACCAGCCGAGGTAGGACAGGCCGTGCTCGGGGGTGACGATCCGGGTGGCGATCAGCGGGATGGTGCCGGCGCCGGCGATCGAGGCCAGCTGGTAGCTCAGCGAGGCACCGGTGTAGCGGGCCTCGGTGGAGAACTTCTCGCTGAGGAACGCGCCGAGCGGGCCGAACATCGAGGACTGGAGCACCATCAGGCCGAGCAGGAAGCCGACCAGGACGAGGGCCGGGCGGCCCGAGGTGAACAGGGCGAACACCGGGAAGACCAGCAGCGCGCTGACGATGCCGGCGACGATCATCACCGGGCGGCGGCCGAACCGGTCCGACAGATGGGCGAAGAGCAGCAGGGTGGGGATCTGCGCCAGGTAGCCGGCGGCGAGCATCAGCAGCGCGGTCTGCCGGTCGACGAGGTGCTGGGAGACCACGAACGGCACCATGAAGCTGCCGAGCAGGCCCTGGATGGCCAGCGGGGCGGCGCCGGCGAAGGTGCCGAGCAGCACCTGGCCGGGGAACCGGGTGACCACGGTCGCGAGCGGGAGGGCCTTGTCATGGGCGTCCTCGGCGGCCTCGAGGGCCTTCTGGAAATCAGGGGACTCGGTGACGCGCAGTCGCAGGTAGAGGCCGATCAGCACGATGACGGCCGAGAACAGGAACGGGATGCGCCAGCCCCAGTTGAGGAACTGGGCGTCGGGCATCCGGGAGAACAGGGCGAGGACGACGGTCGCCAGCACGGCACCGGCCGGGCCGCCGACGGTGGCGATGCTCGCGCCGAGCCCGCGGGACTTCTGACCGGCGTGCTCCATCGACATCAGCGTGGCGCCGCCCCACTCACCACCCATCGCCAGGCCCTGGACGATCCGCAGCACGACCAGTGCCAGCGGCGCGGCCACGCCGATGGCGGCGTACGTGGGCAGCAGGCCGATGCCGACCGAGACGAAGCCCATCAGCAGCAGGGTGACGAAGAGGACGTTCTTGCGGCCGAAGCGGTCGCCGAAGTGGCCGAACACGAGGCCGCCGATCGGGCGGGCCAGGTAGCCGGACAGCAGGATCACGAACGAGAGGGTGGCGCCGAGGCGGGGGTCGAGGTCGCTGAAGAAGATCTTCGGGAAGACGAGGCCGGCGGCGGAGGCGTACAGCAGGAAGTCGTAGAACTCCACCGTGGTGCCGAGGAAGCTGGCGGCGTACGCGCGGCGGCTGTCGCGTCGCTGCCGCGCGGTGACGGTCGGGTCGGGATGAACTGCGCTCATGGTTCTCCTGTGAATCAGAGGGGCGAGTCTCGGCTGAGACCTTGAGTGAATGCTCAATTGAGTGGCCGCTCAAGTCATGGGTACGACCAGGACGGCCAGGGTTCGGGAGCGCTGCGAGTCTAGGTGACGCAGACGGGGTGGAGTGTGGTCTGTGCCACATTTGTCCGATCCGGACATCGTCCACGCCCCGCACCGGCTCAAGGCGCTGGCTCTGCTGGCGGTAGCGGACACGGTCGAGTTCGGTGTCCTGCGCGACCACCTGGGCGTCACCGACTCGGTGGCGTCCAAGCAGCTCAAGGTCCTCACCGAGGCCGGCTACGTCGTCCTGGACAAGCCCGCCGGGCAGTCCGGACGCGCCCGTACCTGGGTCCGGATCACCCCAGCCGGCCGTCGCGCCCTCGACGGACACCTCGAGGCCCTCCGCGAGCTGGTCGCGGCCGCACAGGGCGCCTCCCGCTGATCGTCCGGCCGAGGGACCAGGTCGACCGACCGGACCGACCGAGTCAGGCCGGTCGACCAGGTCGACGGGCCGGACCGACCGGGTCGGGCCGCGGGGCCGGACCCGGTCGGTCCGAGGGTCAGAGTGAGCCGTAGGTGCTCTTCGCCTTCTCCAGGGCGGTGACGTAGCCGGCGCGCTGGTAGGCGTTCTCGTCCTGGTGGCGTACGGCCAGCAGGCCCCGGAAGTCGTCCACCGAGTCGAAGCCCTTGGCGGCCATCCAGTCCTCCAGACCGGCCAGCATCTGCCCGCTGTACTCGGTGCCGTTGCGCACCAGCGCGGAGGTGCTCATCACCACGTCGGCCCCGGCGAGCAGGTAGCGCACGACGTCGTCGGCGTCACGTACGCCGGACGTCGCGGCCAGCGACGCGGACACCTTGCCGCGGAGGGCGGCGATCCAGGTGCGCGGCAGCCGGCCCTCGTACTGGGACGACAGCTCGACCTCGGGCTCGACGTCGAGGGCGTCGACGTCCACCTCCGGCTGCAGGAAACGGTTGAACAGCACCAGGCCGTCCGCGCCCGCCTCCGACAGCTGCCGGCACATGTTGCCGACCGAGCTGAAGTACGGCGACAGCTTCACCGCGACCGGGATCGACACCGCCTGCTTGACTGCCCGGACGATGTCGAGGTGGCGCTGCTCGACCTCGCGGCCGGACAGCGAGATGTCGCCGACCACGAAGTAGATGTTGAGCTCGATCGCCGCCGCCCCGGCGTCCTGCAGCTGGCGGGCGTACTGGGTCCAGCCGCCCCGGGTCGACCCGTTGATCGACCCGATGATCGGCACCCCGGCCGCCTCCGCCCCGTCCTCGAGGAGGCGCAGGTAGTCGGCGGGCACGTCACCGTCGGCCAGCCCGGGCAGGTCGGGGAAGTACGACAGGGCCTCCCCGAACGCATCGGCGTGCAGCTCCTCCAGGGCCCGGTCGGCCTCGGCCTGGCGGCGGATCTGCTCCTCGAACACCGAGTAGAGCACCACCGCCCCGACGCCGCCGTCGGCGAGGCGCCTGATCCCCTCGACGGTCTGCGACAGCGGGCCGGCCGAGGCGACCAGCGGGTTGCGCAGCGGCAGCCCCAGGTATGTCGTCGCGAGCTTCATCTCACAGTCCCTTCCGTGCATCGGCGGCGAACTCGTCGGCGCCGCGGGTGGCCAGTTCCTCGTACGACTGCCAGCGTCGGGAGGCCGCCTCCTGGCCCAGGGCGAGCAGCCGCTCGGCCTCGGCCGGGTCGGCCTTCTGCAGCATCCGGAACCGCAGTTCCTTGGCGCGGTAGTCGCGCAGCGGGATCCGCGGCCGCGGCGAGTCGAGCAGGAACGGGTTGCCGCCCTCGTCGCGGATCACCGGGTTGTACCGGATCAGCGGCCAGTGGCCGGTGTTCACCGCCAGGTACTGCTGGTCGAGGCCCTTGCGCATGTCGATGCCGTGGGCGATGCAGTGGCTGTAGGCCAGGATCAGCGACGGCCCGTCGTACGCCTCGGCCTCGCGGAACGCCCTCAGCGTCTGCTGCGGGTCGGCGCCCATCGCGACCCGGGCGACGTACACGTTGCCGTACGCGATCGCCTGCATCGCCAGGTCCTTCGACTGGGTCACCTTGCCCGCGGTGGCGAACTTGGCGACCGCGCCGAGCGGGGAGGCCTTCGAGGCCTGGCCGCCGGTGTTGGAGTAGACCTCGGTGTCGAGCACCAGGATGTTGACGTTGCGCCCGGAGGCGAGCACGTGGTCCAGGCCGCCCGAGCCGATGTCGAAGGCCCAGCCGTCGCCGCCGACGATCCAGACCGACCGGCGGATCAGGTGGTCGACCACCGAGCGCAGGTTGTTGACCTTCTCCTGGTGGTACTCGTCCAGGCCGTCGGCCTCCAGCTCGTCCAGCCGGGTCTTCAGCAGGTCGACCCGGGCCCGTTGGGCGGCGAAGTCGGACTCGCTGAACTGGGGTGCGTCGAGCAGGGCGTCGATCAGCTCGGGGCCGGCCTGCTCGCGCAGCTCACCGGTCATCTTGCGGGCCTGCGCGGTGTGCACGTCGGCCGCCAGGCGCAGCCCCAGGCCGAACTCCGCGTTGTCCTCGAACAGGCTGTTGGACCAGGCCGGGCCGCGGCCCTCGGCGTTCTTCGACCACGGGGTGGTCGGCAGGTTGCCGCCGTAGATCGAGGAGCAGCCGGTGGCGTTGGCCACCGTCGCGCGGTCACCGAAGAGCTGGGTCAGCAGCTTGATGTACGGCGTCTCGCCGCAGCCGCTGCAGGCGCCGGAGAACTCGAACAGCGGCTCCAGGAACTGGGTGCCGCGGACGGTGCCGAAGTCCACCCGGGTGCGGTTGTTCTGCGGCAGCGTCTCGAAGAACTCGATGTTCTCCTTCTCCTGCTCCAGGCGCCCCAGCACCGGTGAGAGGTTGATCGCCTTGCGGTGCGGCTGGCCGAGCGGGGAGACCGGGCAGGCCTCGGTGCACAGACCACAGCCGGTGCAGTCCTCGGCGAACACCTGCAGCGTGTAGCGGGTGTCGGGCAGACCAGCGGCGGCCAGCTCCGCGGACCGGAAGCCGGCCGGGGCGTTCTCCAGCAGCTCGGGGGCGTAGAACTTCGACCGGATCACGCCGTGCGGGCAGACGATCGAGCAGTTGCCGCACTGGATGCAGGTCTCCGGGTCCCACTCGGCGACGATCTCCGAGACGTTGCGCTTCTCGTACTGCGTGGTGCCGGACGGGTAGGTGCCGTCGACCGGCAGGGCGCTGACCGGCAGGGTGTCGCCGAGGTCGGCCATCATCACCGAGGTGACGGTGCGGACGAACTCCGGGGCATCGGCCGGGATCGGGTTGCGCAGACCGTGGGTGGAGGTGACCCGGCCCGGGGTCGTCACCTTGTGCAGGTGCTCGACGGCCATGTCGACGGCCGCGTGGTTCTTCTTCACCACCTCCTCACCCTTGCGCAGGTACGTCTTGGTGATCGAGTCCTTGATCCGCTTGATCGACTCCTCGCGCGGCAGCACCCCGGAGATGGCGAAGTAGCAGGCCTGCAGCACGGTGTTGGTCCGGTTGCCCATCCCGGCGCTGCGGGCCACCGCGGTGGCGTCGATGACGTACACCTCGATGTCCTTGGCCAGGATCTTCTCCTGCATCGGCTGCGGCAGCCGGTCCCACACTTCCTCGGTGCCGTACGGGCTGTTGAGCAGCAGCACGGTGCCGCGGCGGGCGAAGGTCAGGGTGTCGACGTTCTCCAGGATCGACCAGTGGTGGATGCCGATGAAGTCGGCCTTCGCCACCAGGTACGGCGCGTCGATCGGCTTGGGGCCGAAGCGCAGGTGCGAGGTCGTCCGGGAGCCGGACTTCTTCGAGTCGTAGACGAAGTAGCCCTGGGCGTAGCGGTCGTCGTCCGCGCCGAGGATCTTGATGGTGTTCTTGTTGGCGCCGACGGTGCCGTCGGAGCCGATGCCGTAGAACACCGCCCGGCGGGTCTGCGGGTCCTCGATGTCCAGGTCGGCGTCGTACGACACCGAGAGGTGGGTGACGTCGTCGTCGATGCCGACGGTGAACCGGGGCCGGGGCTGGTCGGCGCGCAGCTCGTCGAACACGCCGACCAGCATCGCCGGGGTGACGTCCTTCGACCCCAGGCCGTAGCGGCCGCCGTGGACCTTCGGCATCGTCGCCCGGGTGCCGGCGGCGTACGCCTCGCCCAGCGCGGTGACCACGTCGAGGAACAGCGGCTCGCCGCCGGCGCCCGGCTCCTTGGTGCGGTCCAGCACGGCGACGTGCTGCGCGGTCGCGGGGATCGCGGCGAGCAGCTCGGCGGTCGGCAGCGGCCGGTAGAGGCGTACGTTGACGACGCCGACCTTCTGCCCGTGGGCGTTGAGGTACGCGGCGGTGGCCCGCGCGGTGTGCACGGCCGACCCCATCAGCACGATCACCCGGTCGGCGTCGGGCGCACCGGTGTACTCGACCAGGTCGTAGCGCCGGCCGGTCCGGGCGGCGAAGTCGTCCATCGCCCGGGCGACGATGCCCGGCACCGCTTGGTAGAACGGGTTGGCCGACTCGCGGGCCTGGAAGTAGACGTCCGGGTTCTGCGCGGTGCCGCGGATGAACGGATGCTCGGGGTCGAGTGCCCGGCGGCGGTGCTCGCGGACGAGCTCCTTGGGCACCAGCGCCCGCAGGTCGTCGTCGGAGAGCATCTCGACGGTGTTCAGCTCGTGCGACGTCCGGAAACCGTCGAAGAAGTGCAGGAACGGCACCCGGGAGCGCAGCGTCGCCATCTCGGCGACGGCCGCCATGTCGTGCGCCTCCTGCGGGGAGCAGGACGCCAGCAGCGCGAAGCCGGTCTGACGTACGGCCATCACGTCCTGGTGGTCACCGAAGATCGACAGGCCCTGGGTGGCGAGCGCCCGGGCGGCGACGTGGAAGACCGTGGAGGTCAGCTCGCCGGCGATCTTGTACATGTTCGGGATCATCAGGAGCAGGCCCTGGGAGGCGGTGAAGGTGGTGCTCATCGCACCGCCCTGGAGCGCGCCGTGCATGGCGCCGGCGGCGCCTCCCTCGGACTGCATCTCGATCACGCTGGGCACGGTGTCCCAGACGTTGCGCAGGCCCCGGGCGGACCACTCGTCGCAGAGCTCGGCCATCGTCGAGGACGGGGTGATCGGGTAGATCGAACACAGTTCGTTGAGTCGGTAGGCGACCGAGGCGGCGGCCTCGTTACCGTCGATGATCTTGCGCATGGCTCAGAGTCCAATCCTGGTCGAGGCCTCGTGGGACTGTGCGGCGGCCGCCAGGTCGGGCGGCAGGGCGACGCCCTCGGGCACCATCTCGATCGCATGGACCGGGCACTGCTCGTAGCAGGTGGCGCAGCCCGTGCACTTGTCGTAGTCGAAGCGGTAGCGGTGGCCCTTGCCGAGCCGGATCACGGCGTCCTCCGGGCAGGCGCCCAGGCAGCCGTTGCACTCGAAGCAGTTGCCGCAGGACAGGCAGCGCTGGGCCTCGAACATCGCCTGCTCGGGGGTCAGGCCGCCGACGATCTCGCCGAAGTCGGACAGCCGGGTCTCGGGGTCGAGCTCGGGCTGGGTGCGCTGGGAGTCGGAGTCACGGAAGTACCACAGGTTCAGCTTGTCGAAGCTGGCCGTGGGATGCTTGGGCGCCTCGGCGACCTGGCCCTGGCTGAGGTACATGTCGATGTTGTGCGCCGCCCGCTTGCCGTGGCCGGTGCCGACGGTGACCGTACGCTCCGAGGGGACCGCGTCGCCGCCGGCGAAGATGCCGGGGACATCGGACATCAGCGTCTTCGGGTCGACCTGCAGGGTGTCGTCGACGAACCGCAGGCCGCGGATGTTGTGCAGGAAGCCGGTGTCGGGCTTCTGGCCGACGGCCATGATGACGGTGTCGGCGTCGAGCTTCTCGAACCGGCCGGTGCCACGCGGGCGGCCGTCGGGATCGAGCTCCATGATCTCCACGGTGAGGTCGTCGCCGACCTCGGTGATGGTCTGCAGCCAGTTGATCCGGACGCCCTCGCGCTCGGCCGCCTCCGCCTCGTCGGCGTGGGCGGGCATCTGCTCGCGGGTGCGGCGGTAGATGATCGTGGTCTCGTCGGCGCCCAGCCGGCGGGCCGTACGGGCCGCGTCCATGGCCGTGTTGCCGCCGCCGTAGACGGCCACCTTGCGGCCGATCAGCGGGCGCTCGCCACCCGCGACGTCGCGCAGGAAGGAGACGGCGTCGACCATCTTGGAGGTGTCCTGGGCCGGGATGTCGACTTTCTTGGACAGGTGGGCGCCGATCGCGATGAAGCAGGCGTCGAACGCGCCCTGGGCCATCTCGAGGGCCAGGTCGTGCACCGGGTGGTGGCAGGAGATCGTCACGCCGAGATCGACCAGCCGGTCGATCTCGGCGTCCAGGACGTGGCGGGGCAGGCGGTACTCCGGGATGCCCCAGCGCATCATGCCGCCGGGCTTGTCGGAGGCGTCGCGGATCTCCACCTGGTGGCCGAGCCGGGCCAGGTGATAGGCGGCGGACAGGCCGGAGGGGCCGGCGCCGATGATCAGCACCTTCTTGCCGGTGGGATGGGTCGGCCGGTCGAACTCCCAGCCGTTCTCGATCGCCAGGTCGCCGAGGTAACGCTCGACGGCGTGGATGGACACGGATTGGTCCAGCTCCGCCCGGTTGCAGGCGACCTCGCAGGGGTGATAACACACCCGGCCGTGGATGGCCGGGAAGGGGTTGTCGTCCGTCAGCTGGCGCCAGGCGTCGTGCGCGCGGTCCTGCTTGATCAGATACAGCCAGTTCTGGATGTTCTCACCGGCAGGGCACCCCGCGTTGCACGGGGGGAGCAGGTCCACATAGACCGGTCGGCGAGTTCGCTGGGGGGTGACCCGTCCTTGCGTAGCGCCGAGGTCGGGGAGCTTGGTGACGTCCTTGCGGCTCTGCATGGGGTCAGATTACTACGGACCGTCGTATGGGATTTCCGGCGGCGGACGCGGTGCCGGGCGGGGGGAAGCGTGGACCACCTTCCCGGGTGGTCCACCGGCTCGGCGTGACGTACGGATCACGTCGTACTGTCACGCGGGCTGTGGCGAACATCTCGTCGCGGCCCTCCCGCCATGTGGACCGGACGGGCGGCCCCGACCCCCGGACGGATGCCCGGGTCGGGACCCCGCGAGCGGGGTCACTGTGGCGGCAAACGGCCGGTATGGAGCCGCACCCGGCCCGGCCGGTATGGACCCGACCCCGGCCCGACCGGCATGGACTCGTGGTCCGGCCCGGCCGGTATGGAGCCGCATCCTGCCCGGCCGCGCCGCGGTCGGCGGCCCGTGGTCAGTGCGTACGGGCCAGGTCGGCGGCGCCGATGATGCCGGCGGCGTTGCCCAGGGTGGCCAGGCGCACCTCGGCCACCGGGCGATGGGTGGGGGCGGTGAGCGACTCGAGGAAGGCCGCGCGGGCCGGTCGGAGGAGCAGGTCACCGGTCTCGCTGACCCCGCCGGCGAGGACGAACATCGCCGGGTCGAGCACCGCGGCGAGGTCGGCCATGCCGGCGCCGAGCCAGTCGCCGATCTCCCGGAAACACTCCAGCGCCGCGGGATCGCCCTCCCGGGCGGCCTGGGTCACCTGCGGGCCGGTGATCCGGTCGGGGTCGCCGCCGGCGAGTGTGAGCAGTCGGACGGCGTGGTGCGGTGAGGTGGCGGCGATCTCCTTGGCCTCCCGGACCAGCGCACGACCGCTCGCGTACGCCTCCAGACAGCCGCGTCGGCCACAGCCGCAGCGCCGGCCGCGCCGGTCGACGGTCAGGTGGCCGATCTCGGCGGCGACGCCGTGGCCGCCGCGGACCAGCTGGTGGTCGAGGATCACCCCGCCGCCGATGCCGGTGCCGACGGTGATCACCACTGCGGAGTCGGCGCCCCGGGCAGCGCCGAACCGGAACTCGCCCCAGGCCGCCGCATTGGCGTCGTTCTCCACCACCGCCGGCAGCCCGCAGCGGTCCTCGATCGCGCGGCGCAGCGGCTCGTCGCGCCAGGCGAGGTTCGGGGCGAACAGCACGGTCGACCGGGTCGAGTCGACGAACCCGGCCGCGCCGATCCCGATCGCCCCGACGTCGCCGGGGGCGCCGGGGCCGCTGAGCAACTCGTCGATCAGGGCGACGATCGTCGTGACCACCTCGCCGGTGTCGCGGGCCGGGGTCGGGCGACGGACCGTCGCGAGGATCGTGCCCGACGCGTTGACCACGCCGGCGGCGATCTTGGTCCCGCCGATGTCCACCCCGATCGTCGTCGGAGCGGTGGTGGCGTCGGGCGAGGGGTGCAGGGTGTGCAGCGTGGACATCGGTGTCTCCGGGTGGTCAGCGGTGGTCAGCGGTGCGTCGGTGCCGGCTCGGCCACCGACCTGTCGTGGGCATCCGGGCCGGTGCCGTCTTCACCCACGGCCTCCCGGTCGGTGCCGTCTTCACCCACGGCCTCCCGGTCGGTGGCCGCCCCTGTCGCGGTGGCGGTGAGGGCCTCCGGGGTGACGTGGGCCAGGGCGTACGCCACGGCGCCCAGCACGTGGGCCCGGGCGCCGAGCTCGGCCCGGACGATCTCGAGGGACCGTACGGCCGCCGGGATCCCGTTGAGCCGTACGGATTCGCCCATCGGGCGCAGCAGCAGGTCCTCGGCCGCGGACAGTTCGCCGCCGACGATCAGGCGCTGCGGGTTGACCAGGTTGCACAGGTTGGCGACGGCCAGGCCGACCACGCGGCCGGTGTCGCCGAGCACCCGACGACAGCCGGGGTCGCCGGCCCGGGCGAGTTCGACGATCCGGGGGATGCCGAGGCGGCCGTGGGTCGGGGTGAGCAGGTCGATCACGTGCGGGGCGTTGGCCACGGTCTCCAGGCAGCCGCGGTTGCCGCACTGGCAGACGGCGCCGTTCTCGACCACCGTCGTGTGGCCGATCTCGCCGGCGGTGCCGGTGGCGCCGCGGAAGATCTCGCCGTTGAGGATGAGGCCGGCGCCGATGCCGGCGGCGAGCTTGAGATAGACGACGTTCCTGATGTCGCGGCCGGCACCCCAGGTGGCCTCGCCGAGGGCGCCGAGGTTCGCGTCGTTCTCGACCAGGACGGGCAGGCCGAGCGCGCGCTCGGCGGCGGTGGCCAGGCTCACCCCGGTCCAGCCCGGCATCAGGGCGGTGGCGCTGATCATGCCTTCGGCATCGACCGGGGCGGGGATGGACAGGCAGGCGCTGACCACGCGTTCGCGGGGGATCCCGAGACCGTCGAGCAGCTCGGTGATGGTCTCGTCGGCGGAGCCGAGCCCTTTCGCCATCGAGTGTCCCTGGGGGAGCGTACGGTGCTGCTCGGCCACCACTTGGTGGGCAAGGTTGGCGAGGGCCACGTGGACGTGGTCGCGCCCCATGTCGATCCCGACCACCAGGCCGGCCGACGAGGACAGGGTGACCAACTGGCCGCGGCGGCCCTGCTTGTCGGCCTCCATGTCGACGACGCCCGCCTCGAGCAGCGTGTGGACGATCTTCGACACGGTCGACGGGGCCAGTGACGTACGCCGGGCCAACTCGGCCTGGGTCAGGGCGCCGCGGCTGCGCAAGGTCTCCAGGACCCGCGCCTCGTTGGCGCTGCGCAGTGCCGACTGGGAGCCACCTGGACCGAAAGTGTCCACGGAACCTTCATTGGTCGACGACATGGTGACAGTAAATCACCAACAATCTTCGGGCGGAACGGTGGAGGGGGCCTCCGGGCCGTCCTTCGGGCCGGGACGATGCCGCTTCCCCGCGGAGCGCGGTGCTCGGCGGGGATCCACCGGATACCTTCACGGTTGTCCGGAGAGGATGGCTGGGGACGAGAGGACGGCGACTGGGGACGGCCGCCGAGTTTTCCTGCAGCCGCTGCGCCTCCGGTCAGCTGCGGCCGGCCGGCGGGCCGCGGCTGACCGGAACGGCGGCGGCTGGCTGGAACGGAGACGGTTGACCGGAACGGGGCGGCGGACCGGAACGGGGGCGGCTCCTACGGTGGGAGCCGCCCCCGTTCCCGGTGGGTGGTGGAGTGGTCAGCAGCAGCGGGCCCTGGGATTGCGTCCTTCGGACTCCCAGGCGCAGCGCCAGAACTCCGCTTCGGTCAGCAGCGGTTCGTCAGGGTGGGTGCGCAGCTGGTGGCCGACGTAGCGGTCGTACTTGTCCAGCCCCGCGAGCCCGCGGACGACGGCGACGGTGCCACGCCAGGCGCGCTGGACGATGTCACCCTCAGACGGCTCGTGCACCGGGGCAGAGCCGTCGGCACGTGCCGCTTCGATCACGACGGCGAAGCGGCCACCGGCCCGCTCGGGGCGAATGTCGGTCACAGTTCCTTCTCCTCCTGGACCGTCTGTTGCTGGCTGGCGTGGTGCATGCCGGGCAGCCGGTCGTCGCCGAAAGGGTTGAGGCCGGCCGCCTGCCACTCGGCCAGCACTTCCTTCTCCAGCTTAGTCGGGACGAAACTGGTCGGCGCGAAGATCTTCGACGCCACCCCCTCGGCCTCCGCGTCGGGCAGGCCACCCTTGCGGAAGGCCTTGATCGCGATCGCGACGCCGATCAGGAAGACGATCAGCACCAGGGCCGCGTACAGGATCGACAGGGTGCCCTGCACGGCGGTGTTGCGGATGACCATGTCGATCTCGTGCGGGCTCTTCGCTGTGGAGAAGGTCTGTGCCCCCTTCGCCTTCGCCGCGCGGGCCGCGGCGTTCAGCGCCCAGTAGCCGAGCGAGGGGTTGGGGGAGAAGATCTTCTGCCACGACGCCCACATCGTGATGAACAGGTCCCACAGCAGCGGCAGGGCGGGGATCCAGGCCCACCGGAACAGGCCCTTCTTCATCACCACGACGAAGACGACGGTGAGCGCGATGGCGGCGAGCAACTGGTTGGCGATGCCGAACAGCGGGAAGAGCATGTTGATGCCGCCCAGCGGGTCGGTGACACCCATCACCACGATGGAGCCCCACGCCACGACGACGATCGCGGTGCAGATCCAGGCGCCGGGGCGCCAGGACGGATCCCGGAACTTGCGCCAGCCGGGGATGTTGGCCAGCGAGTCGGAGAGCATGAAGCGCGCCACGCGGGTGCCGGCGTCCACGGTGGTGAGGATGAACAGCGCCTCGAACATCACCGCGAAGTGGTACCAGAACGCCTTCGCCGCACCCACGATGGGGATCTGGCTGAGGATGTGCGCCATGCCGAGCGCGAGGGTCGGCGCGCCACCCGTACGGGAGATGATCGACTTCTCGCCGACCTCGGCCGCTGCCTGGGAGAACAGATCCGGTGTCGCGGCCGGCAACGGTGCGCCGGAGCCGCTGACCAGGTGCAGACCGTTCGTGTACGCCGCAGCGGTGGCCGGAGTGCCGCCGGTGAGGCCCAGCGGGGCGTTCATGCCGAAGTAGAGGTGCTGGTCGATCACCGCGGCGGTGATCAGTGCCGAGATCGCCACGAACGACTCGGTGAGCATGCCGCCGTAGCCGATGATCCGCGCCTGCGACTCCTTCTGGATCATCTTCGGGGTGGTGCCCGAGGAGATCAGGGAGTGGAAGCCGGACAGTGCGCCGCAGGCGATGGTGATGAACAGGAACGGGAACAGGTTGCCGGCGAAGGCCGGGCCCTTGCCGTCCAGGGCGAAGTGGGTGACAGCCGGCATCGACATGACCGGGCGGACGACCAGGATGGCCAGCGCCAGGAAGACGATGGTGCCGACCTTCATGAAGGTCGACAGGTAGTCGCGTGGGGCCAGCAGCAGCCAGACCGG
This sequence comes from Raineyella sp., assembly GCF_034933565.1. Lineage (NCBI taxonomy): Bacteria > Bacillati > Actinomycetota > Actinomycetes > Propionibacteriales > Propionibacteriaceae > Raineyella > Raineyella sp. The sequence continues at coordinate 28,728 of NZ_JAYFNG010000027.1, read as the reverse complement.
CAGGATCGCGGCCAGGAAGCCGTAGATGGCGATGGCGTACGCCAGCTGGACGGGCGTCAGGGTGAAGACCTGCGCGAGGGCGGGATGGGTGTTGACGATCGAGCCGCCGGCGATGGCGAGGACGAGCAGCACCACGCCGATGGCGGACGCCTCGCCGACCTTGCCGGGCCGGATGAAACGCATGTAGACACCCATCAGGAAGGCGATCGGGATCGTCATCGCGATCGAGAACACGCCCCACGGGGACGAGGCCAGGGCGCCGATGATGACGATCGCCAGCACCGCGATGAGGATGATCATGATGGTGAACACGCCGACGATGGCGAACCAGCCGCCGACGGTGCCGAGTTCGTCGCGGGCCATCTGGCCGAGCGAGCGCCCGTTCCGGCGGATCGACAGGTGCAGCACCATGTAGTCCTGCACCGCCCCGGCGAGCACCACGCCGACGATGATCCAGATCGTGCCGGGCAGGTAGCCCATCTGGGCGGCGAGGACCGGGCCGACCAGCGGGCCGGCACCGGCGATGGCGGCGAAGTGGTGGCCGAACAGGACGGCACGGTTGGTCGGCTCGAAGTCACGCCCGTTGGCGAACTCCTCGGCCGGGGTCGCCCGGGTGTCGTCGGGGCGATGGATCTTGCGTTCGATCAGCTTGGCGTAGAAGCGCAGGAAGACCAGGTACGTGCAGACGGCGGCAAGGACGAACCACACCGCACTGACGTGCTCGCCACGCAGGGTGGCGATGAAGTACCAGGCGACGGCCCCGACGATGCCGAGGACGGTGAAGAGGATCTTCTGCCCGGTGGAGATCCCCGGCGGCTCGATCACGGCGACCGGGGGCAGGGACGGGTCGGTCTTCAGCTTCTGGCCCGCGTCGCGGGTGACTGACATGACAACTCCTGGAGTCGTCGGGTGGCCGCGACCACGGTGGCGCGGCGGCCCGGAGACGGACATGGGGGCAAAGAGCGCCGGCGGCCTCCCCGGACGTACGCGGGATCACCGCGTCGTGCAGGCTCCCGGGGTGAGCGGGGCCGGGGAGGAATCGGGAGGGTGAATCACCGTGGTGGCACCATGTGAGGGTGCTCAAGCGATACCGAGAAGTCCTAGGTCTACCCGGTGCGTGGCGGTTCTCCCTGGCGGGCGTGATGGCCCGTCTTCCGATCGGCATGACCGGCCTGGCGATGGTCATACTGATTTCTTCCGGTTACGGATCCTATGCCCTCGGCGGCGCAACGACCGCGGCTTACGTCCTCGCGGTTGCGATCGGGGCACCGCAGATCTCGCGTGCCGTGGACCGGTACGGCCAGTCCCGGGTCATGCTGCCCGCGGTGACGCTGTCCGGACTGGCCGGCCTGGGCCTGACGTACGCCGCCGCGCAGCACGCGCCGGGGGCGGTGCTGATCGTGCTGGCGGTCGTCGCGGGCGGGGCGCAGGGATCGATGCCGACCCTGGTCCGGGCCCGGTGGACCCATGTCGCCCGGAACGCCTCCCAGCTGCACACCGCGTTCTCGATGGAGGCGGCGCTGGACGAGATCGCCTTCATGGTCGGGCCGGTGCTGGCCACCTGGCTGGCCACCGCCGTCGCGCCGTGGCTGCCGCTGGTCCTGGCGGGGGGCATCCAGATCCTCGGCGGCTGGTTGTTCCTCACCCAGCGGGCGACCGAACCGCCCGCCTCGGGCGCCCCGGTCAGGGGGACGGCCGGCTCGCTGCTGTCGATCCGGGTGCTGTGGCTGGTCTTCGCCGCGTACCTGATGCTCGGGATCGTCTTCGGTGGGGTGGACGTCTCGACCGTGGCGTACGCCAAGGAGCTGGGCCGTCCGTCGTCGGCGGGCCCGGCGCTGATGGTGTTCTCGTTCGGCTCGTTCCTCGCCGGGCTGGTCTACGGGGGCCGGCGCTGGCGTGGGGCACCGTGGCAGCACTTCGCCGCCGGGACGGTGCTGATCGGGCTGGGCGCGGGGTCGTTCTTCTTCGCGACCTCGATCGAGATGCTGGCGCTGCTGATGTTCCTCACCGGCCTGGCGCTGTCGCCGACCTTTGTCGCCGGCCAGACGCTGGTGCAGCACCTCGTCCCGGCGGACCGGGTCACCGAGGGGTTCGCCTGGGTGGCGACGTCGATCAACGCCGGCGTCTCGCTCGGGTCGAGCCTGGCCGGCGTGGGCCTGGACCGCGCCGGCTCCCCGGGTGGCTTCGCCGTGACCCTCGCCGGGGCCTGCCTGGCGCTGGTGGTCGCCCTGGCCGCCGCGCCGACCCTGCGCCGTCGGACGGCCTGAGGGTCGTACGGGCGCGGCTGGCCCGGAGCGGGCCCGGCCGCTGCATCCGACCGCTGCCTCTCGTCCGACCGGCTCTCGTCCGACCGCCTCTCGTCCGACCGGCTCTCGTCCGGCCGGATGCGCGTAGCGCCGGCTCGCGGCCGCGCGTACGGTCCGGGAACGGCAGCGGCGGGCCCGGCACTGGCCGGACCCGCCGCTGTGGAGGATCAGGGGTGGACGTCAGGGGTGACGCCCGAGGGGATCACTCCTCGCCGTTGGCGGCGCGCTTCAGCGCGGCGCCCGGAGTGAGGCGGACGGCCCGCTTGGCCGCGATCTCCATGGTCTCGCCGGTGCGGGGGTTGCGGCCGCTGCGGGCGGCGCGCTCGACGACCTCAAGGGTCAGCAGGCCCGGGATCTGGACCTTCTGGCCCCCACGTGCGGCCTCCTGCAGGACGTCGTCGAGGGCGGTGATGGCACGGTTGGCGTCTTCCTTCGACAGTCCGGCGCGCTCGGCGACGGCCGCCACGAGTTCGGTGCGGTTCATGTGTCTCCTTCAGTGATGGTCCGTGACGCGGTCGCAGGCGACCTCGTCAGGGTTCGGCGCTGCGCATCGACACAACGCACATGTCGTAACAACGCAGGATGCTAGTGACCGCAGAGGGTCACTGCAACGGAGAACCGCGCAGACACGCCGTTTCCCAGGGGTTTCCGGTGGGTTCCGGGCCGATTTCACCCCCTCGGCGGACCTTCGGGGACCGTACGGGGGCCTTCGGGGCCGTACGGTCACTCCCGTCGGGCCGCCGATCAGGACCGGCGGACGGCTCCGTCGTCGGCTGCCGGACGGACGGGGACGGCGGCGACCACCGCCCCCAGCGCGGCGACGGCACCGGCTGCCGCCGTGGCCAGCGCCGGCGCGATCGCGTAGAGCGGCAGCAGCGCGGGCACCACGGCGGAGCCGAGGAACTGCACCGCCATCGTCACCGAGGTGGCGCCGCCGGTGTTCTGCGGGGTGCTGCGCAGGGCGAGGGTGTTGGTCAGGATCCGGCTCGCGGTGCCCGCGGCGCCGATCGCCCCCACCAGCACGACCAGCAGCGCCAGCCATGGCGCCAGCCCGACCAGGGCCATCGCGACGGCCAGCACGAGGAGCGAGAGGACACCCAGCCGCCGGATCCCCCAGCTGTCGGCGAGGCGGCCCGCCAGATTACCGCTCGCCAGCCCCGCGACGCCGTAGAACGCGACCACCAGGCCGCGGGTGGTGGGGGAGAGCCCGAACCGGTCGGTGGCGATCAGCGCCGCCAGCACCGTGACGCCGGTGGCGCTCACCTGGGCGGCGAACGCCACCGCGGAGGACTGCGCCACCCGCGGGTTGGCCAGCGCCCGCCAGTCGGTCGGCCCGCCCGCCCGGCCGCTGCCGGCCCGCCCGGAGGGGGTGACCAGCCCGAGGACCAGCGCCGCCAGCCCGGTGACGACGAAGGCGAACCGGTAGTCGGTGTCCGCCGCCACGCCGCCGACCAGCGGGCTGAACGCCTGCCCCGCGGCCTGCATCGAGGCGAACAGGCCCAACGAACGTCCCAGCCGGTCCCCGGGCACGAACTCGCTCAGCAGCGACACCAGCACCGGGGTCGTGAAGGCATTGCCGACCCCCTGCAGGGCCCGCCCGGCCATGAAGACCGGGACCACCGCCCCCGCGGGGAGGCCCTGGGCGAGGACGCAGACCAGGGAGGCCGCCAGGTAGACGGCGTACCCGCCGCGGATCGTACGGCCCCGTCCCCAGCGCTGGGCGAGGGAGCCGGAGACGAGCAGGGCGAGGCAGAACGGCAGCATGTACCAGGTCACCGCCGAGGACGCCGCGGTGAGGTCGGTGCCCAGCCCGTGGGCCAGCTCCGGGAGCATCGTGTTGGTCACCGCCCCGCCGAACGGCCCGAGGAATCCGCCGACGTACAGCGGCCAGACGCGTGGACGGGCAGGACTCAGGGGCGACGACATGACCGCCAGGTTAGGTTTCCGGGCCGGTGCGCCGACAGGGGCAGCATCGGGCCACGGAACGGGGGGAGCCGTCAGGTGCCGCAGCACCGGGCACGCGGGGGCTGCCGTGCCCGCCGTGCCGGTGCTGGCGTCCGCGCGCTCCGGACAGCAGGGGACCGCCCGGCGCGGTGCCCTGCCCCGCTGCCGTCCCCTGCAGCGCCGTCACGACAGTGTCGTCCTACAGTGAGGGCATGAACATCGCGATCCCGGTCACGTCGGACGGTCAGGTCGAGCCCCGTTGGGGGCGGGCGCCGATGGTCGCCGTCGCCACGGTCGATGCCGGGCAGGTCACCGACTGGGTGGTCCACCGGGTCGGCTGGGACGTCGCCCACGACGAGGGGACCGAGGGGTCGCACCACGCCCGGATCGTGCGGTTCCTGCGGGAGAACGCCGTTGAGGCCGTCGTCGTCGACCACATGGGCCAGGGCATGCTGCACACCTTGGGCAAGATGGGCATTCCGGTGCTGCCGGCCCGCTCGGCCGATGCGCGCGAGGCAGTGCTGCAGGCGGTCGCCACCCGCTGACCTGTCGCCACCCGCCACCCGCCGATCCGCGGCGCGGTGGCGCCGTCCCGTACGTGTCGCCCGGGTACGCGTCGCCCGGGATGACAGTCCCGGACTGTCCCGTGGCATCCGGACGGCCGTCCGGTGCGTGTCGTCCCGGCGACCGGGACGACACGCACGGTCCGCTCAGAGCATCGGCTGGGTGTGCCAGATGTTGCGGATGTAGTCCCGCATCGAGCGGTCGGAGCTGAAGTAGCCGCAGCGGGCCACATTGAGCACCGCGGAGCGGGTCCAGGCGTCCTGGTCGGCGTACTTCTCCTCGATCTTCGCCTGGGCGTCGACGTACGACTGGAAGTCGGCCAGCACCATGAACCGGTCGTGGTGGGTCAGCGACACCGTCACCGAGTCGAACATGCCGCGGTCGCCGTCGCTGAACGCCCCGGAGTTGATCAGGTCGATCGCGGCCCGGATCGACGCGTTGCGCTGGTAGTACTCGCCCGGGTTGTAGCCGTGGGCGCCGAGCTCGGCGACCTGCGGCTCGCTCATCCCGAACAGGAAGAAGTTCTCGTCGCCGACCAGGCGGCGGATCTCGACGTTCGCCCCGTCGTCGGTGCCGACCGTCAGGGCGCCGTTGAGGGCGAACTTCATGTTGCCGGTGCCGGAGGCCTCCATGCCGGCCAGGGAGATCTGCTCGGACAGGTCCGCGGCCGGGATCAGCTTCTCGGCGAGGGTGACGTTGTAGTTCGCCGGGAAGGCGATCTTCAGCCGGCCCTCGACACAGGGGTCGGTGTTGATCGTGTGGGCCACCCGGTTGATCAGGTGGATGATGTCCTTCGCCATCCGGTAGCCGGGAGCGGCCTTCGCACCGAACACCACGGTGCGCGGCGTCAGGTCGGCGGCGGCCACCTTGCCGGAGAGCACCTGCTCGTAGAGCGACACGACGTGCAGCAGCTTCAGCGTCTGGCGCTTGTACTCGTGCAGCCGCTTGACCATCACGTCGAGCAGGTGGCCGTCGGGCAGATCGATCCCGTCCCGCGTCCGCAGCAGGGTGGTGAGCCGATGCTTGTTCCAGTCCTTCGCCTCCCGGAAGGCGACCAGGAAGTCCTCGTCCAGGGCGTACGTCTCGAGCTCCTTGAGGCGCTCCAGGTCGGTGACCCAGCCGGAACCGATCGCGTCGGTGATCACGTCGGAGAGCTTCGGGTTGGCCATCTTGACGAAGCGGCGCGGGGTGACACCGTTGGTCACGTTGGTGAACCGCTCCGGCCACAGCGCGGAGAAGTCCGGCAGCACCTTGTCGCGCAGCAGCTGACTGTGCAGCTCGGCGACACCGTTGACCTTGGTCGCGGCGACGGTGGCGAGGTGGGCCATCCGGATGCCCCGGTCGGGGTACTCGGTGATGATCGACATCCGGCCGGCGCGCAGCTCGTCGCCCGGGAACGTCTCGCGGACCTCGGCCAGGAAGTGCTCGTTGATGCCGTAGATGATCTCCAGGTGGCGCGGCAGCAGGCGGCCGAGCAGGTCGGTCGACCACACCTCGAGGGCCTCCGGGAGCAGCGTGTGGCAGGTGTAGGCGAAGCACCGGTGGGTGACCTCCCAGGCCTCCTCCCACTCGAAGCCGCGCTCGTCCATCAGGATGCGCATCAGCTCCGGCACCGCGATCACCGGGTGGGTGTCGTTGAGCTGGAAGATGATCCGGTCCGGCAGGTTGTGGAGGTCGAAGTCCTCCTCCAGCTCGTTGTCGATGAAGTCGCGCAGCGAGCAGGCCACGAAGAAGTACTGCTGCTGCAGTCGCAGCTCCTTGCCCTGCGGGGTGGAGTCCTCGGGGTAGAGCACCTTGGAGATGTTCTCGGCGAAGGTCTGGGCCCGCACCGCCTCGGCGTAGTCACCGGCATTGAAGATCGACAGGTCGAAGGCCTTCGTCGCCTGCGCGCTCCACAGCCGCAGCGGGTTGACCCGGCCGTTGAGGTAGCCGGGGACCATGTAGTTGTACGGCACGCCCAGCACGTTCCAGGCGGGCACCCAGGTGGTCCGTTCCCGGCCGTCCTCGTCGACGGTCCGCTCGGTGTGACCGCCGAAGTTCACCTGCACCGACTCCTCGGGGTGCGGGAACTCCCACGGCGAGCCGAGCGCGAGCCAGGTGTCGGGCTGCTCGACCTGACGGCCGTCCACGAAGGTCTGGCGGAAGATGCCGTACTCGTAGCGGATGCCGTAGCCGATGCAGGGCACGTTCATCGTCGCCAGCGAGTCGATGAAGCAGGCGGCGAGCCGCCCGAGGCCACCGTTGCCGAGGCCGGGCTCCACCTCCTGGCTGCGCAGGGTGGCCAGATCGATGCCGCACTGCTCGAGGCCCTTCTCGGCGATCTCGTTCAGGTCGGAGGCCATCAGGGCGTTGCCGAGCTGGCGGCCGAGCAGGTACTCCGCGGAGAGATAGCCGACCGTCTTGGCCTTGGCCTCGTGCGTCTTGCGGCTCGTCTCCAGCCAGCGGGCCATCAGGTACTGGCGGACGGTGCCGGCCAGTGCCAGGTACTGGTCGTTGATGCTGGAATGCGACAGTTGCACGCCCTGCGTCGTGTTCAGCTCACCGAGGAAGGCCGCGACGAAGCCGTCCACCGAATGCGGCGGCGACTTGACCGGGGCCAGGGCGAGAGGATGCGTGGGCGTGCCGGCCGGGCCCTTCTCGCGGTGGGCCGTCGTGGGCGACTCGTCGGCAGGGGTGGTGCCGCTGCTGGTCGTCTGCTGCGCGTTGTCTGGCATGGCCCGCAGCATACGGGGTGCGACCTGGCGACCGCGTCTCGAGGTGCTGTTCCGGGGTGCTGTCCCGCGGTGGAATCGTGCCCTCCCGGCGCAGCCCGTGAGATCGCTCACCTCCGGTGCGGCCGGTGGGCGTCAGGACGGTCCTCTGCCCGGTGTTCTCAGCCAGGTGTTCTCAGCCCAGGTGGGCCACGGCCTCGATCTCGACCAGGAACTGCGGGCGGCCGAGGGCGGCGACGCCCACCACCGTGTGCGTCGGCTTGACCGGGCCGGTGAACCAGCGGGCCCGCGCCGCGCTCACCACCGGGGCGGCCGTCACGTCCACCAGATAGGTGGTGGTGGCGACGACGTCATCCATCGTGCCGCCGGCGGCGGTGACCACCTCGGCCATGTTGTGCAGCGCCTGGTCGACCTGGGCGGCGATGTCCCCCTCGCCGACGATCGACCCGTCGGCGGCGAAGGACACCATCCCGGCGATGTACAGGGTGTCACCCGCCCGCACGCCGTAGGAGTAGGTGTTGTTCACCGCCGGGGCGGCCGGGAGCGTGTTCGGCATGATCGCCTCGCGGCGTGCGGTCTCGGTCATGGGTCCTCCGTCGGGCGGGTCGTCGCGCCGGTCGGGTCCGGTCGGTGGGGTCCGGTCCGTCGGGCATCGTCTGCTGGTGCGTCGGCTGTCAGTGCGTCGTTCACCGGTGCGTCGTTCGTCAGCGCATCGTCGCGTGCCGCGGACCGTACGGACCACCGTGTCCCCCTCCCCGGAACGGCCGCGGATCCGTAGGCTCACTGCATGGCAACTGTCTTCACGCGCATCATCACCGGTGAACTGCCCGGCCGCTTCGTCTACCGCGACGACACGGTGGCCGCCTTCCTGTCGATCGGCCCGGTCGCCTGGGGCCACACCCTGGTCGTCCCGATCCAGGAGGTCGACCGGTGGACCGAGGCGGATCCGGCGTTGTGGGCCCACCTCACCGAGGTCTCCCGGCTCATCGGGCAGGCGATGGTGAAGGTCACCGGGGCCGCCCGCGCCGGCCTGTTGATCGCCGGTTTCGAGGTGCCGCACCTGCACATCCACGTCTTCGGTGCCGACGACATGAGCGGATACACCCTGCGGGCCATCGACGTCTCGGAGACGGAGATGGACCGGGCCACCACCGAGCTGCGCGCCGCTCTCCGCGAGCTGGGCGCCGGGGAGTACGTGCCGGCCTGAGTGCCCGGCACCCCGGGGCCGGTGTCAGTGGCCGGTGCCACACTGGACCCATGCCCGCGCTCGACCGCTTCGCCCCCGCGACCCGTCAGTGGTTCGAGGGCGAGTTCGGGCAGCCGACGCCGGCCCAGGCGGGGGCCTGGTCGGCGATCAGTTCCGGGCACCACGCCCTGGTGATCGCCCCGACCGGCTCGGGCAAGACACTGGCCGCGTTCCTCTGGGCGATCGACCGGCTGATGCTGGCCGACCCGGCCGGGACCGGGCCCCGGGTGGGCGCCGACCCGGCCGGGCCCGGGGTGGACGGACCGTCCGGTGGCCGGCCATCCGAGCAGGGCCACTCCGGTGACGACCCGGAGACCCCGCGGACCCGGGTGCTCTACATCTCCCCGCTCAAGGCGCTGGGGGTCGACGTCGAGCGCAACCTGCACCACCCGCTGGCGGGGATCCGCCGGGTCGCCGCCGAACGCGGCGAGCCGGTGCGTGACGTCCGGGTCGGCGTCCGCTCCGGCGACACAACCCCCACCGATCGGCGCCGCCTCGTGCGCGAGCCGCCCGACATCCTGATCACCACCCCGGAGTCGCTCTATCTGATGCTGACCTCATCGGCCCGGGAGACGCTCACCGGCGTCGGGACCGTGGTGGTCGACGAGGTCCACGCGGTCGCCGGCACCAAACGCGGCGCGCACCTGGCGCTGTCCCTGGAGCGGCTCGACGACCTGCTGCCCACCCCGGCCCAGCGGATCGGGCTGTCCGCGACGGTCGAGCCGGCCGAGGAGGTGGCCCGGTTCCTCGGCGGTCGCCGCCCGGTCCGGATCGTCCGACCCCCCTCCGACAAGGTCTGGGACCTCACCATCACCGTGCCGGTGCCGGACATGGCCGACCTGTCGCGGGACCGTACGGCCGACGACGACCCGCAGCGGATCCACTCGATCTGGCCCGACATCGAGGAGCGGCTGGTCGACCTGGTGCTGGCCCAGGGGTCCACCCTGGTCTTCGCCAACTCCCGGCGCTCCGCGGAGAAGATCACCACCCGGATGAACGAGCTGTACGCCGAGCGGCTGCGGGCGGCCGGCGAGCTCGGCGACGATGAGGACCCACCGGTGCTGGCCCGCTCGCACCACGGGTCGGTCGCCAAGGAACAACGGGCCCGGATCGAGGGGGATCTCAAGGCCGGGCGGCTGCGCTGCGTCGTCGCCACCAGCTCCCTCGAGCTCGGCATCGACATGGGTGCCATCGATCTCGTCATCCAGGTGGCGGCACCGTTCTCCGTCGCGTCGGCACTGCAGCGGGTCGGCCGCGCCGGCCACCGGGTGGGGGAGGTCTCGCGCGGCATCATCTTCCCCACCCACCGGGCCGACCTGATCCACGCCGCGGTGGTCGGGCAGCGGATGAAGGCCGGGGCGATCGAGCCGCTGCACGTCATCGCCGACCCGCTGGACATCCTCGCCCAGCAGACCGTCGCCGCGTGCGCGCTGGGCCCATTGGACGTCGAGAAGTGGTGGGACACCGTCCGCCGGGCCGCACCGTACGCCGACCTCCCCCGCAGCGCCTTCGAGGTCACCCTCGACCTGCTGGCCGGCCGCTACCCCTCCGACGAGTTCGCCGAGCTACGGCCCCGAGTGGTCTGGGACCGCGCCCGCGGCACCCTGACCGGCCGGCCCGGGACGCAGCGGCTGGCGGTCACCAGCGGAGGGACGATCCCGGACCGGGGCCTCTACCCGGTCTACCTGGTCGCCGGGGACGAGACCCGCGGCCCGCGCCGGGTCGGTGAGCTCGACGAGGAGATGGTCTTCGAGTCGCGGGTCGGCGATGTGATCGCGCTGGGTGCCACCAGCTGGCGGATCGAGGAGATCACCCCCGACCGGGTGTCCGTGCTGCCCGCCCCCGGCATCCCGGGCCGGTTGCCGTTCTGGCACGGCGAGGACGACGGCCGGCCCGCCGTCCTCGGCGCCGCGATGGGGGCGTACGTGCGGGAGCTGGAGGGTCGTGCCGCCGCCGAGGGGGTGGAGCCGGTCCGCGGCGACCTGCGCGAGGCCGGCCTGGACGCCTGGGCGGCGGACAACCTGCTCGACTACCTGCGCGACCAGCGCCGTGCCACCGGCGTGGTCCCGGCCGACGACCGGCTGGTGGTGGAGCGCTTCCGCGATGAGCTGGGCGACTGGCGGGTGGTCTGCCACAGCCCGTACGGCAAGCCGGTCAACGCACCGTGGGCGCTGGCGGTCGCCCGCCGGATCCGCGAGGAGTACGGGGTCGACCCGCAGGCGATGGCCGCCGACGACGGCATCGTGCTGCGGGTCGCCGCGACCGACGCCGCCCCGCCGGACGACGCCCTGTTCCGCTTCGACCCCGACGAGTTGGCCCGGACGATCTCGGCCGAGGCCGAACACTCGGCGCTGTTCGCCGCCCGGTTCCGGGAGTGCGCCGCCCGGGCGCTGCTGTTGCCGCACCGCGACCCCGGCCGACGCATGCCGTTGTGGCAGCAGCGGCACCGCTCCGCGCAGCTGCTCCGGGTCGCGTCCCGCCACCCCACGTTCCCGATCGTGCTGGAGGCGCTCCGGGAGGTCCTCCTCGACGCGTACGACATCCCGGCGCTGCAGGACCTGCTCGCCCGGATCGACCGTCGCGAGGTGGCGCTGGTGCCGGTCGAGACGGTCAGACCGTCACCGTTCGCGGCGTCGCTGCTGATGGGCTATGTCGGCCAGTTCCTGTACGACACCGATGTGCCGCTGGCCGAGCGTCGGGCGGCGGCCCTCGGCCTGGACCAGAAGCTGCTCGGTGAACTGCTGGGCACCGGTGACCTGGCCGACCTGCTCGACCCGGCGGTGATCGATCGGGTCGAGGCCGAGCTGCAGCACACCGCCACCGACCGTCGGCTGCGCGGCGTGGAGGGGACCGCGGACCTGCTGCGGCTGCTCGGGCCGCTCACCGAGGACGAACTGGCCGACCGGCTCACCGGTGAGGACGTCGACGCCGGGTCCTGCCTCGCGGCGCTGCTGGCGGCGGGCCGGGCCGTCCGGGTGGAGATCGGCGGCCTGTCGCGGGTCGCCGCGGTCGAGGACGCCGCCCGGCTGCGGGACGCCCTGGGCACGGTGCTGCCGGCGGGTGTCCCCGCGGCACACCTGGCCACGGTGGCCGACCCGGTGGGTGATCTGGTGGCGCGGTTCGCCCGCACCCACGGCCCGTTCGTCGTCCCCGATGTCGCGACGCGGGTGGGGCTGGGGGTCGCGGTCGTGCAGCGTACGGTGCACCGGCTGGTCGAGGAGGGGCGACTGGTGGCCGGCGAGTTCCGGCGACGGCCCGGGCCGCCGGGTGGCTTCGCCGACTCCCAGTACGTCGATGCCGAGGTGCTGCGGGTCATCCGGCGGCGCTCCCTGACCGCGCTGCGTGCCCAGGTGCGCCCCGTCGCGGCCGACCGCTACGCGTCCTTCCTCCAGGTCTGGCAACATGTCGGGCCGGGGAACAGGGTCGGTGGTGCCGACGGCCTGCTCACCGTGATCGACCAGCTGGCCGGGGTCCGGTTGCCCGCCTCGGCGTGGGAATCGCTCGTCCTGCCGGTGCGCCTCGAGGACTGGAGCCCCGGCCTGCTCGACGGGCTGGTGGCCGGCGGCGAGGTGATCTGGGTCGGCGACGGTGCGCTCGCCGGGGGCGACGGCTGGCTGACCCTGCACCTGGCGGAGGCCGGTGATCTCACCCTGCCCCAGGACCTGGCGGAGCGGGCCGACGCGATCACCGACCCGCTCGCCCGGCGGATCCACGGCCTGCTGCAGGAACGCGGCGGCGCCTTCCGCGTCGAGGAGATCCTCGACGCGCTGGAACGGGAGACCGCCGAGCGCGGCCCGGCGCCGCCTCCGGGCGGGGCGTCCGATCCGGACCACCCGGGTGGGGTGGGCCGGCGCGATGCGCGCCCCGGTGAGGTGCTGTCCGCCGGCGAGGTCGGGGCCCCGGGAGGCACCCCGGCACCGCTGACGGTGGCCGCGGTGGCGGAGGCGGTGACCTCGCTGGCCTGGGCCGGTCTGGTCACCTCCGACACGTACGCGTCGGTGCGAGCCATGCTGCGGGCCGGCCGGAGCACCCACCGGACCGTGCCCGTCCCGACCCGAGGGCGGCCCGGGCGACCGGCCCGGATGCGGATGCGGCCGACCATGGCGACGCGATCTCCGCTGCCGGGCCGCTGGTCCGTCGTCCGGCCCCGGCCGCTCGATGCCACCGTCCGGGCGAGCGAGCTCGCCCAGCTGCTCCTGGACCGGCACGGCGTGGTGACCCGCGGCGGCGTCGAATGCGAGGGACTGGCCGGCGGCTTCGCCGGGCAGTACCGGGTGCTCACCACGCTGGAGGAGAACGGTCGGTGCCGGCGGGGCTACTTCGTGGCGGACCTCGGGCCGGCGCAGTTCGCCGAGGCCGGCACCGTCGACCTGTTGCGTCGGGCGGAGGCCCCGGGCGCGGTGCTGCTCGCGGCGACGGATCCGGCCAACCCGTACGGTGCCGCCCTCGCCTGGCCCGAGCCCGCCGCCGGGCCCACGGCCGGACCCGCGACCGGATCCACGGCCGGACCCGCGACCGGACCCGCGGCCGGATTCGCGGCCGGTGCCCGGCCCGGCCGCCGTTCCGGTGCTCTGGTGGTGCTCGTCGCGGGCTCACCCGTACTGTTCGTCGAGCGCGGGGGACGTACGCTGCTCGCCTTCGACACCGACCGGCGGCGGCTGGCCGAGGCCGCCGAGGCCCTCGCCGCCGGGGTGCAGTGCGGGGCCGTCGACACGCTGTCGATCGAGACGGTGAACGGCGAACCGGCGATGGCGGTGACCGGTGCCGCGGCCGCGGCCCGGGTCGCCCTGGTCGAGGCCGGTGCCTACACCTCGCCGAAGGCCGTCCGGCTGCGACGCACCTGACCGGCGGGCCGAGCCCGGGCCGCTCTGCGGGGCCGATCCGTCGCCCCGCCCGATCCCGCCGGGCCGGGCCTGCCCGTCCTGCCCGACCTACCCGGCCCGCCGGCCGGACCCGATGGCCGGACCCGCCGGCCAGGTCGGCCGGACAATTGTCAGAGGCCACGTCCACCATGGAGACATGGGGGACCTGACCGACAACCTCATCACCCTGCTGCGTCTGCTGGAGTCGCGGACCCGATGGCCGGCGGGCGATCTCGCCGCGTCACTGGGCGTGACGCCACCGACGATCCGCCGCTACATCACCCGGCTGCGCGACCTCGGCTACGGGATCGAGCACGTCCGCGGGGACAGCGGTGGCTACCGACTGACCGCCGGGCGCGCGATGCCGCCGCTCGTGATGGACGATGAGGAGGCCACCGCGACCGCCATCGCACTACGCCGTTCGCTGCTGGCCCCGACCCCGCTCGCCGAGGACGGGACGCTGCGGGCGCTGGCCAAGATCGAGCAGGTGCTCCCGGAGCGGGTCCGCGCCGCAGTGGCGGCCCACGACACCGAGCAGACCGTCCTGGGCGAGCACCTTGCCGCCACCCTGGCGGTGATCACCGAGGGCATCCGGGACGGCCGCGTGCTGCGGTTCGCCGTGCTCACCGACCACGGACTGGGCGCGCCGCACCGGATCGAGCCGCTGGTCGTGCGGGCCAGGATGGGCCAGTGGTTCCTGATGGGCTACGACCGGGATCTGCGTCGGATCGTCACCTGGCCGGTGGAGCGGATCATCGATTCCGAGGTCACCACCATCGCGTTCGACGCCGAGCGGCACCGCCGGCCGCGTCGGGCCCGTGACGTGGTCCCGGACGACCTGCCCGCCCCGGTGGTGGCGGTGGTGGAGGTGCAGGCGCCACCGACCCGGGTCCGGGCCGGGCTGCCGGACGGGGTGGGCTTCATCGAGCCGCTCGACAGCGGCTGGTCCCGGGTGATGATCAGCGGCACCAGCACCACCCGGATCGCCCGACAGCTCCTGCTGTTGCCCGAGGTCTTCACTGTCATCGAGCCCGAGGAGCTACGTGTCGAGCTGCGGGCGATCGCCGAAGTGCTCGCCGGGGTCTGAGGACCGGCCGAGAGCCCGCCCCGGTCGAGAGCCCGCCCGGGTCGAGAGCGGGCGGGGGCCCGGCCCGGCGGAGGTCCCGGCCCGGGGTCACGCGCCGGCGGGCGGGACGATCCGGTTGAAGTCGGTGTCCAGGACACCGACCGGCCCGTGCTTCGGGGACTCCTCGCACGGCGCGACCGCTGCGTACGCTGCGTCGAAGAAGCCCACCTCGGCCCGTACGGTGCGGCGGAACAGGGAACGGCACCGGTCCACCGCCCTCTCGGCGCTCGGTTCGGCGGCGTCGAGCTGCTGGCGTAGGAACCGGACCCAGTCGCGGAACTCGTGGCCGCGGTGCAGGTCGATCCACTCGACGTGCTCGCTGCGGGTGGCCGTGACCGTACGCTGCGGTGCCTCGGCCCAGTCCAGGTAGACCCACTCCAGCACCAGCAGCACCGACAGCACCTGCGGCCAGGAGTGCGACTCGATCGCCTCGTACATCAGGTCGAGCAGGTCGACGGTCGCGCAGCTCAGGTGCGGGTGCAGCCGGTCGTCGAGGCTGACGTCGAAGGCGTTCAGCGTCCGTTCGAAGTAGCCGTTCTCCTCGGTGGTGATCATGCCCAACTGCCGTCCCAGCCGCAGCCGGGCGGTGGCGGTGGGGGCGGTCGCGACGGCCTCGCCGAGCAGCCGGATGAACGGGTCGAAGAACTGGTAGTCCTGCACGAGGTAGGCCACCAGGACCGGATCCGCCAGCGTCCCGGTGAACAGCTCGTCGACGAAGCGGTGCCCCGTGGCGTCCGCCCAGTCGTCCGCGCACTCCTCGTGCAGGCGGCGGGTGAAATCGGTGCTGGCCGAGGTGGTGCTCATAGGTCCAACGTACCCGCGGTGGAGCCCAGCCCCGAGGGGCGTCAGGCCGCCGGCGCCGACTCCTGCACCGGCCGCGTCGCCGCCGGGGCCCCGTCCCCGGACACCCGGGTGAAGGTCGCCCGGGCGGCGATCAGCACGGTGGTCCACAGCAGGCAGACCATGCTCACCGCATAGATCGACGAGAGGGCGTGGGTGGTCCCGCGGGCCAGGATCACCAGGCCCACCCCGAGCTCGACCACCAGCAGGACCCCGGCGAGGAGGGTCAGCGGACGCAGCCCCGACGTCCGGACGCCGGTGCCGATCGCCGCGACGATCAGCCCGATCGCGACGGCGGCGAGCGCCATCCGGGCGGCCTGCAGCCAGACCGGCCCGTCGATCTCGACGATGCCCCAGACCGGGCAGCTGACGCACCGGGTCAGCGAGCCCTTGCCCGCCGCGAACACGCCGGTGACGTGGAGCAGCCACAGCGTGCCGACGGCCGCCCAGGCGTACCGGCCGGTCGGTGTCAGCCAGGCCCGGCGCGGGGTGCGGGACAGGGCGACGGCCGCAGTGGTCATGGCGATCATCGCGATCAGCGAAGCGCCCAGGTCGGACGCCGCCTGCGGGGTGGTCAGGCCCACCCGGATGGTCAGCATGCCGAACACCCCGGCGGCGAACGCGCCGGCGAGGGCCACCCACGGCAGCACCGAGACCGTCAGGTCACGACGGTGCCGCAGCCCGACGAGGGCGGCGGCGAGCAGGACCGGGCCGGTGCTCACGGCGATCACCCGGTGCACGAACTCGATGACCGGGTTGAGAGCCGCCTGCGGCATCAACTGGCCGACGTAGCAGCCCGGCCAGTTCGGGCACGCGGCGCTCGAGTCGGTGGCGCAGACCAGCGACCCCAGCGCCACGGCGGCGAAGGTGATCACGGCGGCGACACGATAGAGCGTGACGGTGGCGGGAGCGGGGGTGCTGCTGGCGTTCATGGAGTTCTCCGCGAGGCGAGGTCCTACGTCGTACGTGCCTGCGTCGTCGCGTACGACGACACGATTCCTACGGCGCGCGTACTACGTCATGTCGTCGACATCCTACGAGAACACGGCTCAGCAGTGGTCGGACTCCCAGTCCAGCAGGGCGGCCTTGATCTCCATCGCGTAGCGGTAGTCGCCCAGTCCGCCGGTCGACCGGACGACCCGGTGGCAGGGGACGATCCAGGCCAGCCGGTTGTGCAGGCAGGCGCGGGTCGCGGCCCGGACCTTGCGGGCCCGTCCGGCCCGGTCGGCCAGGTCACGATAGGTGATCCGGTCGCCCGGGTCGGTGCCGCGCAGCGTCGACCAGCAGCTCTGCCGGAACGGGGTGCCGGGCTGATTGACCCGCAGGGCGTCGAAGGCGCCGAGGTCGCCGTCCAGCATGTCGCCCACCGCCCGGCGGATCGGGCTGTCGCCGTCGTGGGGGTGGATCGGCAGCCGGCGGGCGGGCCGGGGGAGCACCTCGGCGATGTCGCTGAGCTCCCCGAAGCCGCACGCCCGCAGCACATCGTCGTCGGGGGTCCAGAACGCCGTGAAGGCGCCGAACGGGGTGGCCAGGGTGGTCGCCTCGAGACTCCGGGTCGTGGACATGTCGGGCCTCCTGCAGGCGGATCGGTGATGGCGTTCCCATTGTGATGTTCGCCCATTGTGGTGTTCGTGTGCTGGTTGTGGTGTTCGCACGGCGGTTCATGATGTTCGTACGGTGGTGCTGGCTCCCCATTCTGCTGACTCGGCCGTGGGCGGGCGAGCCCGGGTCGGCGCGGATCCGGTGGGCCGGGCCGGCACGGTCGCGGTGGCACGGTCGGCCCGGCGTGGTCGCGGTGGCACGGTCGAGGTGGCACGGTCGCCGACGCCGGTGGGCGCAGGCACCGGCATGCCGCGTCCGGCGGCGGGCGCGACGCTCACTGGCGGGCCGCGTCGTGCGGTGGGCGGGAGGTGGACCGGATGACGATGCTCGCCGCGACCACCAGCCCCATTCCCGCCCACTCCGGGGCGGACAACTGCTGGCCGAGGACGACCAGTCCGGCCAAGGCGGCGAAAGCCGGCTCGACGGACAGCAGGATCCCGAACACGTTGGGCGCGATCCAGCGCAGGGCGACGTTCTCCAGGGAGTAGGGGATCACTGAGGACAGCAGGGCGACACCGAGGCCACGGACGACGGTCGCGCCGCCGAACAGCCGCCCGCCGGCGTCCGCCACCCCCCACGGCGTCACCAGCACCGCCGCGATCAGCATCGCCCAGGCGACCCCGTCGATCCCGCCGAAGCGCTGCGCGGTGCGTCCCGACGCGAGGATGTACGCCGCCCACCCGGCCCCGGCCAGCAGGGCCAGGCCGATACCGAGCAGGTCGAGATCGGCCCACGGGGTCCACAGTGCCCCGGAGATCAGCACCACCCCGGCCAGCGCCAGGGCGACCGCCAGCAGGTCGCGTACGCTCCGCGAGGTGACCGCGGCCAGGGTCAGCGGGCCGAGGAACTCCAGGGTGACCGCCACGCCGATCGGCAGGCGGGCGATCGCGCCGTAGAACGCCGAGTTCATCACCGCCAGGCTCAGCCCGTACCCGGCCACGACCCACCAGTCGCGGGCGGGATGGCCCTGCGGGGAGGGCCGGACCAGCGCCAGCATGACGACGGCCGCGAGCGCGAGGCGGAGCAGCGCCGCCCCCATCACCCCGGTGAGCGGGATCAGCGTCGCGCCGAGGGCACCGCCGAACTGGACCGAGATGATCGAGGCGAGGACCAGGGCGAGCGGCCAACCGGGTGTCTGTCGGGTGCCGCTCGTCATATCGGCCATCCTGCCACTGGGCCGCGGGACGGCCTCCGGGCGACCAGCGGGACGCCTGCTGGGGCGAGGGGGGCGCTTCGGTCATGCCGGAACCGGGTCCCGTTCCCGCGGGACGCCTGCTCGGGCGAGGGGGCGGTGTCGCGGGGCCGTTCCGCCGCCCTCGGGCACGGGGCCGCCGCTCCGGCGGCCCCGTGGTGGGACCGCCGCTCCGTAGAATGGGGCACCGGCCGGCACGGCGGCCGACGACACCGGCGGGCCCGCTGCAGGCCCGGCAGGACCTCGACGGGGGTGGGGCGGATGGACACGGCGGTCGTCTACCTGACGCTCACGTTCGCGCTCGGGTACGGGGCCACCCTGCTCCGGCTGCCGCCGCTGGTCGGCTTCCTCGCCGCCGGCTTCGTGCTCAGGGCGCTCGGGGTCGGCACACTGCCGTACCTGCAACTGCTGTCCGACCTCGGGGTGACGATGCTGATGTTCACCATCGGCCTGAGGCTCGATCCCCGTACGCTGCTGCGGAAGGTGGCGTGGGGCACCTCGCTGCCGCACATGCTGTTCAGCACCCTGATCGGTGCCGGGTTCCTCGGCCTGCTGGCGGTGATCGGCGCGCCGATGCTGCAGGACACCGCGGCCGGGTCGTTGTTCCTGCTGGGCTTCGCCCTGTCCTTCTCCAGCACGGTCTTCGCGGCGAAGGTGCTCGAGGAGCGCTCCGACGACGGATCCCTCTACGGCCGGACGGCCCTGGCCATCCTGGTGCTGCAGGACATCGTCGCGGTGGGCTTCCTGGCGGCCCGCGAAGGCTGGCAGCCGGGACCGCGGATCCTTGCGCTGGCCCTGCTGTGGCCGCTGACCCTGCTGCTGCGCCGGATCTGGAACCGGCTGGGCCGTGACGAGCTGCAGGTGCTGTTCGGGATCGCCGTCGCGCTGGGGCCGGGCGCCTGGCTGTTCGACTGGGCCGGCCTCACCGGTGACCTCGGTGCCCTGGTGGTCGGGTTGCTGCTGGCCTCGTCGAAGCGGGCCGGGGACCTGTCGGCCGCCCTGTTCAGCATCAAGGAGGTGCTGCTCGTCGGCTTCTTCCTGACCATCGGGGTGACGAGCGAGCTCACCGTGCCGTCGGTGCTGATGGGCCTGGTGCTGCTGCTTCTGCTGCCGGTCCAGGCGTTGCTCTACATCGTGCTGCAACGCCTCTTCGGGCTGCGCAACCGCACTGCCGTGCTGTCGGGCTTCATCCTCGGCACGTACTCGGAGTTCGGCCTGATCGTCACCTCGTTCGCGACCGGTCACGGTCTGGTCGGCGCCGACTGGCTGCCGGCCCTGTCGGTGGCGGTCGCGGGCAGCTTCATCCTCGCCTCGGTCGCCAACCGTCGCGGCACCCGGCTGATCGAGTGGCTCACCGACGCGCTGCCCAGCCGGGCCGCCACCCGGATCATCCCCGAGGACCGGCCGGTGGCCCTCGGCGACGTACGGGCGATCGTGCTCGGCATGGGCCGGATCGGCGCCTCGGCGTACGGCCACCTGACGCACGAGTACGGGCTCAGCGTGGTGGGCGTGGAGAACAATCTCGACCGTGCGGCGGACCTGCAACGTCGCGGGATGCACGTCATCGTTGCGGACGCCACCGACGCCGAGTTCTGGCGACGCCTGCACCCCAGCCACACCGTCGCCATCGTGGTGCTCGCGATGCCCGAGCACGGGTCGAACCTGTTCGCGCTGCACCAGGTGGAGGCCAGCGGGTTCCGCGGCACCGTCGCGGTCGTCGCGCACAACGACGACGACGTCCGGGAGATCCGCGCGCTGGGCGTCGAGGCGGTCTTCCACCTCTACGACGGCGCCGGTGACAGCCTGGCCGACCGGGCCGCCGTCCAGGCCGGGGTCCGACCCGTCGACGGGACGGCGTGACCGGCAGCCGATCCGTACGGTCAGTCGACGGTGATCGCGATCTTGCCGTGGACGTGGCCGGTCATGCTGCGGCGGTAGGCCTCGGCCAGCTGTTCCAGCGGGAAGGTCTCGGCCACCTCCACCCGCAGCCGGCCCTCGGTCAGCATCGTCGCGAGGGTGGCGAGGTCGGCGGCGTCGGGGCGCACCCAGATCCACTGACCGCCGGCGGCGATCGCCCCGGGATCGGCGATCGAGCCGTGGCGCCCGCCGTCCTTGAGCACCGCGCGGGTCACGTCCAACACGCCTCCGACGAAGTCCGCGACCACGTCCACCCCGCCCGGGGCCAGCGCCCGGACCGCCTCGGCCAGCCCCGCCCCGTACGCCACCGGCTCGGCACCCAGGGCCCGCACCCGCGCGGCGCTCGCCGCGGAGCAACTGCCCAGCACCCGGGCGCCGAGGCCGTGGGCGATCTGGACCGCGGCGGAGCCGACGCCGCCGGAGGCGTTGTGGACCAGCACGGTCTCGCCCCGGCGCAGCCCGAGCCGGGTCAGCACCTGGTAGGCGGTGAGGCCGGCGAGCGGCGTAGCCGCCGCCTCGGGCCAGGACAGCCCGGCCGGCTTGCGAGCGAGGTGGCGGACGGCCAGCGTCACGTACTGCGCCATCGTGCCGCCGTGCACGTAGTCCTTGCGGGCGTAGCCGAACACCTCGTCGCCCACGGCGTACTCGGGCACGTCGATGCCCACCCGCTCGACGACGCCGGCCACGTCCCAGCCCGGGACGACGGGGAACCGTACGTCCATCAGGGCGTCCAGACCACCCTTCATCAGCTTCCAGTCGACCGGGTTGACCGCGGCGGCCCTGACCCGCACCAGCACCTCACCGGGCCCGACCTTGGGCAGCGGCAGGTCGGTCAGGCGCAGCACCTCGGGCCCGCCGTAGGTGTCGTACTTCATCGCGCGCATCGTCTCAGCCATGCCCCCATCCTGCCCCGGGGCCGAAGCCGGTCGGCCCCTGCGGCTCGCCGCCCGGCCCGGCCGGGGAACGTGCGACCGGGAACGTGCGACCGGGAACGGGTCGGCCGGGAGATGGCTCCGCCGGACGGGGGTGGGCCGGGACCGGGTCGGCCGGGAACGGTCAGCCGGCCAGCGATTCCAGGCCGGCCAGCGCCTGGTCGAGATCGGGGGCGACCACGAGCCGGCTGACGGCGGAGCGCTGCACGAAGCCGGCCTCGGCCATCCCGCGCACGGTCGACAGGAACGGGTCCCAGAAGCCGCCGATGTTGAGGAAGCCGACCGGTTCGTCGAGCATGCCGAGGTAGTTCCAGCTCCACACCTCGACGATCTCCTCCAGCGTCCCCAGCCCACCGGGGATCGCCAGGAAGGCGTCGGCCAGCTCGGCCATCATCGCCTTGCGTTCGTGCATCGTCCGGACCACCCGCAGCTGGGTGAGGTCGTGGCGGCCCCACTCGCGCTGGATCATCTCCTCGGGGATCACGCCGATCACCTCACCGCCCGCGTCGAGGGCGCCCTGGGAGAGCGCGCCCATCAGTCCGGCCCCGCCCGCCCCGTAGACCAGGCCGATCCCGCGCCGGGCCAGCTCGGCCCCGACGTCGTACGCGGCGCCCCGCAGGGCGGGGTCGGTGCCGTCATGGGCAGCGGCGAAGACGGCGAGGCGGCGCAGCGGGCTCATGCCGAGATTGTCCTCCCCCCTCGGCCGGTGTCGTACGGTGTCCCGCCGCGCAGTGCGCTGCCGTGCCATGCCGCATGGTGCGTGCCTGTGGTGCCGTACGCGCTGCCCTGCGCTGTCGCGCAGTTGTCGTACGTGCAGTGCTGCTGCGTCGCGCAGTGCCGTACCGGAGGCCGGGTCAGGCGGCCAGCACCAGTTTGCCGGCCAGGCCCAGCATCATCACGCCCACGCCGGTGTCGATCCAGCGCCAGGTGCTCGGCCGGCCGAGCGGCCCGGACAGGGCCCGGGCGCCGTACCCCAGGATCACGAACCACAGGGCACTGGCCGACAGCGCGCCGGCGGTGAAGACCCACCGCCCCGGGTCACCGAAGTGGTTCGCCAGGTTGCCCATCAACACCATCGTGTCCAGGTAGGTCTGCGGGTTGAGGAAGGTCGCGCCGAGCACAGCGAGGACGACCGCCCGGGTCGAGCCCGAGCCGGTGACGACCATCGCCCGGGGCCGGGCCGCGGACCGGAAGGACATCACGGCGTAGCCCAGCAGGTAGGCCGCGCCGACCCAGGCGAGCACCTCCATCACCACCGGATGGTGCGCGGCGACCGCGCCGACCCCGGCCGTGCCCGAGGTGATCAGCACGATCTCGCTGAGGATACAGATCAGGACGACCAGCCCCACGTGGTCGCGGCGGATGCCCTGCCGCATCACCATCGTGTTCTGCGCGCCGATCATCGCCACGAGCGTGAAGCTCGCCACGAACCCGGTCACCCACGTGCCGATCCCGATCATCATCCACCTCCGACGTTCCGGCCGGCCTCGGCCGGCACAGCTGCCCTGGCCGGTGCGACCGGCGGTCCATTGCGCCGGTGCGACCGGCGTCCGATCAACCCGTCGGAGCGACCGGCGGGCCGGGGCGCAGGGCCCCTCACCTCCGACGCTAGGGGCCGAAGGATCATAAGACAAACGTGGGATTCTTCAGTCGCATTAGTATTGCTTCATGAATTTCGAGCAGCTCAGGGCACTCCTGGCGGTGGTCGACGAGGGCACGTTCGAGGCCGCCGCGGACGAACTGAAGGTGTCGCCGTCGGCGATCAGCCAGCGGATCAAGGCCCTCGAGGGGTCGGTCGGCAACGTCGTGGTGCGGCGTACGGTGCCCTGCACAGCCACCGAGGCGGGCGCGGTGCTGCTCCGGATGGCCCGCCAGGTCGCCCTGCTGGAGACCGAGGCCCGCGAGGCCCTCGGCACCGGTGATCCCGGCCAGGCGATGCTGCCGCTGGCGGTCAACGCCGACTCGCTGGCCACCTGGTTCCGCCCGGTGCTGCGGGATGCGGCCGGGTGGCCGGACACCGTCCTGCGCCTGCAGCTGGAGGACGAGGAGCACACCAGCGACCTGCTCCGGCGCGGCGACGTGGTCGGTGCCGTCACCGCCGCGCCGCGCGTGGTCACCGGGTGCCGTACGGAGAAGCTCGGCGCGATCCGCTACCAGCCGGTGGCCGCCCCCGCGCTGCTCGACCGCCACACCCGGCTGCGGGGTGGCAAGCGGATCGTCGAGTGGGGCCGGATGCCGGTGCTGCGCTACGGGCCGAAGGACGACCTGCAGAACAAGTTCCTCCGCGCCCGGGGCGTCGAGCAGCTGCCGCTCGCCCACCAGATCCCGTCCTCGGAGGCGTACCTGGAGGCGGCCCGGGCCGGCCTCGGCTGGGGCCTGGTCCCCGAGGTGCAGATGGGGGCGGCGCCGGCGGACGGGTCGCTGGAGATCATCGTGCCGCACGGCCACCGCGACGTCCCGCTCTACTGGCAGGTGTGGAAGCTCGGCTCCTCACGGATCGAGCGGCTCAGCGCCGCTGTGCACCGGGCGGCGGCACCGCTCGGCGGTGCCTGAGCCGGCCTCGGCCGGCCCGGCCTGCCCGCTCGGCGCGTGGCGTGCCTGGTCAGTCCGTGCCGATCGGTCGCTCCGGGCCATCGGCCGGCAGCACCTCGTACGTCAGGTGGGCGAACTGCCCGGAACGCTGCGCCGACACCAGACGTAGCCGGTCGGGGCCGAGGTCGCGGGGGAGCAGCGGTTTGCCCGCCGCCACGGTGGCCGGGGCGATGTCGACCCGGATCTCGTCCAGCGCCCCGGCGTCGAGGAACTGACCGGCGAGGTCCCCGCCGCCGATCACCCAGAGGATGCCGTCGCCCACCTCGGCCGCCAGGGTCGCCAGGTGGTCGCTGACCGGGCCGGACAGGATCCGGATGTCGGCGCCCTCCGGGATCGGCGGGTGACGGTGGGTGAACAGGAACAGCGGGCTGGTGCCGATCATCGCGTCGTTCCAGCTGCCCGGGACGTCGGGCGGGGCCTCGTGGGCGAGCACCCAGGCGTACGTGGCGGCTCCGCAGACCCCGGCGGCGGTGGAGCCGATGAAGGCCGCCGGGTCGGGTCCGCCGTCCTCCTCGGGGACGTCGAACAGCCATTGCAGGTCGTCGCCGGTGCCCGCGAGGAAGCCGTTGAGCGTGCTGGCGGTGTAGAAGACCGTACGCATGGCTCACCCTAACCAGCGAAACGTCGGCGGGGACAGGGCCGCGGGAGCAGAATCGGACCCATCCTCACCGGATGATCCCGCCCGAACGGCTGAACGGAGTGGACGATGCGCGTCGCTGTGCCGACCGAGACCAAGCCGGAGGAGTACCGGGTGGCGGTCACCCCGGCCGGGGTCCGCGAACTGGTGGCCGATGGCCACGAGGTGGTGGTCCAGGCGGGTGCCGGACTGGCCTCCGACATCACCGACGAGGACTTCCGGCGGGTCGGTGCCCGGATCACCGACGACGTGGACGCCCTGTGGCACTGGGCCGGCCTGATCTGCAAGGTCAAGGAGCCGCAGCCGCCGGAGATCGCCCGGCTGCGCGAGGGGCAGGTGCTCTTCGCCTACCTCCACCTGGCCCCCGACGAGGCCCAGACCCGTGGCCTGCTCGCCTCCGGGGCGAGCTGCGTGGCGTACGAGACAGTCACCGACGACCAGGGCCGGTTGCCGCTGCTGGCGCCGATGTCGGCGGTTGCGGGGAGGCTCTCGGCCCAGATCGGCGCTCGGCTGCTCGAGGGCATCCATGGCGGCCGGGGCCTGTTGATGGGCGGCGTGCCCGGGGTCCCGGCGGCCCGGGTGCTGGTGATCGGGGCCGGGGTGGTGGGCAGCAACGCCATCCGGGTCGCCCTCGGGATGGGCGCCGACGTCACCGTGCTCGACGTCGACCTGGACCGGCTGGCCCACCTGGACGCCCGTTTCGGCGCGGCCCTGACCACCCGGCACTCGTCGCGGCTCGCCGTCGAGGAGTCACTGGCCCGGGCCGACCTGGTGATCGGTGCCGCGCTGGTGCCCGGTGCGCTGACCCCGCAGCTGGTCTCGCGCGACCAGCTCCGACTGATGCCGCGCGGCGCGGCGCTGGTCGACGTCGCCATCGACCAGGGCGGCTGCTTCGCCACCAGTCACCCGACCACGCACCACGACCCCACCTACTGGGTGGACGACGTGCTGCACTACTGCGTGGCGAACATGCCCAGCGCGGTGGCCGCGACGGCCACCCGGGCGCTGGCCAACGCCACTCAGCCCTATCTCGTCCGGCTGGCCAACGGCGGCATCGACGGCCTGACGACCGATCACCAGCTCCGCGCCGGGCTCAACGTGCACCGGGGGATGGTGACGAACGCGGCCGTCGCCGCGGCCCACGGGATGGAGCACGTACGGGCCGACGAGGCGCTCCTGGAGGACTGACGCAGGGGCGGGGGCCGCGTCCGGAGGGCTGACATCGGGGCGTGCCACCGACGAGGCGTGTGTCGTGGACGTCTTTTTGCAGAGCCTGTAATCTTTCAGGGTCTGCAACGGCGCGGGCATCCCGTGTGGGCGTCCCTCGCCCGTTTCCCGTGTCCCGGAAGGTTCTCCCCATGACCGACGTCGTCGCCCCGCCCACGGCCGACGCGCGGAGCGCAGCTCCGTCCGACCCGGTGATGCACCACCGGCAGATCCTGCTCGTCATCTACGCGCTGATGGCGGGGATGTTCCTCTCCTCGCTCGACCAGACCATCGTCGGGACGGCGATCCGGACGATCGGTGACGACCTCCACGGCCTGGATCACCAGGCCTGGGTGACCACCGCGTACCTGATCACCTCGACGATCTCCACCCCGATCTACGGCAAGCTGTCCGACCTCTTCGGCCGCCGGCCGCTCTACATCTTCGGTCTGGGTGTCTTCATCCTCGGGTCGTTCCTGTCGTCGTTCTCCACCTCGATGGAGATGCTGGCGGCGTTCCGCGCCTTCCAGGGCATCGGTGCCGGCGCGCTGATGTCGCTGCCGCTGGCCATCATGGGCGACATCCTCGCCCCGCGTGAGCGCGCGAAGTACCAGGGCTACTTCCTGGCGGTCTTCGGTGTCTCGGCCGTCGTCGGCCCGCTGATCGGCGGCGTCTTCTCCGGCGCGAGCCGGATCCTGTGGATCACCGGCTGGCGCTGGGTGTTCCTGATCAACGTGCCGATCGGCATCATCGCCCTGGCCATGGTGATCGCCTTCCTGCACCTGCCGAGGTTCCATGACCGTACGGTCGCCCGGATCGACTGGTGGGGCGCCACCGCGGTCATCCTCACGCTCGTCCCGCTGCTGCTCGTCGCCGAGCAGGGCCGCGAGTGGGGCTGGGGCTCCGCGGCGGCGATCGCCTGCTACGTGATCGGTGTCGTCGGCCTGGTGGCGTTCATCGTCATCGAGTCGGTGATGGGCGATGACGCGATCATCCCGATCCGGCTGTTCGGCTCGCAGACCTTCTCGATGGCCACCGTGCTCGGCTTCCTGGTCGGGTTCGCGATGTTCGGCGCCATGCTGACGCTGCCGCTCTACCTGCAGCTGGTCACCGGGCTCACCCCGACCGAGTCCGGCTTCGCCACGCTGCCGATGGTCGGCGGCCTGATGATCGCCTCCATCGTGTCCGGCCAGCTCATCGCCCGGACGGGCCACTACCGGATCTTCCCGATCACCGGCACCCTGGTGCTCAGCGCCGGCTACTACCTCCTCACCTTCCTCACCATCGACCGGCCGCTCTGGTTCATGATGATCGGGATGTTCCTGATCGGCCTCGGCATGGGCCAGCTGATGCAGGCGCTCACCCTGGCCACGCAGAACGCGGTGCCGGTGCGGGACATGGGTGTCGCGACCAGCTCGTCGACCTTCTTCCGCCAGATCGGCGGCACGCTCGGCACGGCCGTCCTGCTGTCGGTGCTGTTCGCCCTGATGCCGACCAACATCACCGCCGCGATGACGAACAAGGACGACCTCAGCAAGGCCCTCGACGCGGCGCTGACCCCGTCGGTCGCCGCTGCCCCCGCCAACGCGGGAGTGATGAAGCAGATCTGGACCCCGATCGTCACCCCGATCACCACCCAGGTCCGGACCGGCCTCGACCAGGGCACCGCCGCCGCTGAGCAGGCCGCCGACCGGGCGGTCACCGAGCAGGTGACGGCCGCGGTCGAGCAGCAGGTCGCCGCCGGCCGCATCCCGGCCGCCGCCGCGCCCACGATCATCCAGCAGCAGGTCGCGGCCGCCCGGCCGGCCGCCGAGCAGAAGGCGCTCGAGGCCGCCGCGCGGCAGGCCGGAGTCTCGGTCATCGACGGCCGGCTGGCGGTCGACTACACCGACCCGGCGCAGCGTACGACCGTCGTCGACAAGGTCGTGCCGACGATGATCGACCGGATCGACAATGCGCAGCAGGCCGCCACGTCGTCCTCGGCCACCTCGGACACGTCCTTCCTCAAGGGTGCCGACCCGCGCCTCACCCGGCCGTTCATGGCGGGCTTCAATGCCTCGGCCGTGACGATCTACTGGGTCGGTCTGGGTGTCGCGCTGCTGGCGTTCGTGCTGACCTGGTTCTTCCGGACACCGCCGCTGCGCACCCGGTCCGCCCTGCAGGAGCAGGCCGACAGGGCCGGCGCGCAGGCCACGGCGGCCCCCGCCGCCCAGCAGGCCTGAGACCGATCGACCGGCACCGGCGTCCCGCCGGGAGGAGATCCTGATGATCGTCGATCCCACAGCGCCCGCCCCGACCACTGCCGCCGGCTCCACCGCGGCCGGCCACACCGCGACCGGCGCCGCCCCCGGCTCCGCGTCGGCGGGCGGTGCGTCGGCGGGCGGCCCCGGGGGGGCGGAGAGGCCGTGCTCGTGGCGCCAGCTGAAGAAGCAGCAGACGCGTGAGGCGATCCACCTCGCGGCGTACGCGTTGGTCGCCGACCGCGGCTACGCGCACGTCACCGTCGCCGACATCTGCGCCGGCGCCAACGTCTCGGACCGGACGTTCTTCAACTACTTCCCGTCCAAGGCCGCGGCGACCCTGGGACTCCCCGGCACCACGGTCAGCGCGGAGGTGGAGCGGCGCTTCCTCGAGAGCACCGGCCCGCTGGTCGGGGACCTGTGTGAGGTCGTCGCCCACCTCGCCGATGACGGCGACGACCATCTGGCCCGGATCCGCACCCTGGTGAAGTGCGAGCCGGACCTGTTCGCCGCCCTGCACCAGTGGACCTCCGGGGTGCGCCACGATGTGCTGGCGCTCGCCGAACGCCGCACCACGCCGGTGCAGGCCCGGCTCGCCGTGTCGCTGGTCTTCAGCGCGATGAACCTGCACGCCGACAGCAGCTACACGACCCGTCCGCCGACGGCCGATTCGCTCCGGGAGACGGTCGGCCGGCTCGCCGCGATCGCGGCCGAATAACGCCGGAGCGGTCCGGGGCGGCGCCGGAACGGTCCCGGGGGAACACGGCCGGCCGCCGGCCGGGAGGGGAACAGTTGTCCCGTCCCGGCCGGC